>NZ_RZRY01000016.1:0-30937 GCF_003998035.1 Mesorhizobium sp. M2A.F.Ca.ET.039.01.1.1
GCTGGTAAGCTTAGTTTGCGCCATACAACTTGCCGTCCCAATCGCAAATCTGCCTGCGAGTGCCAAGCCGCAAACTGTAACAGAAGCGGCATCGGACAACGGTATCCAAGTCTTTCAGCTTGGAAAAGGGCGCGAAGAAGCGACGCTCTACGGCATTCGCATCCGCGCTGCCAAATCTGTAAAAATCGCGTCTCTCGGCAACGAGACTCGTGGATTGTTTACATGCCATGGATGGGAGGGCGAGACATACGCGGCAGTGGAGAACGTTAGCGGCAACTGCGCGTCCTTTTCGATATATTCGACCACGGCCGTCACGGTCGAGGTGCCGTACGATGCAAGAGCAGTTCCCGATGGTGTCGCGGAAACCGAGATCCGGTTGTTTAGTTTTCCCGAGGTGGCGACCTCAGGTCCGATGCAGCCGATCAATTCTTTCGTCGATGTGGAGAACAAGAAAACCGTAGCGACACTCTCTAAACAAAGCGGGCGCTATTTTAATGGCATATTGAAAGCCGGCGAAAGACCTGAACAACAGGCCCTATCTCTGTCCTCAAAAAGTCTCGAGAGCCTTGAAAAGCCCGACCCTACGGGCGGCATTCCAATCATCGCATCGCCCGAGGCTAACAACACCGGCGATCTGAAGTTAACGTACCCCATGGAGTTTCCGGGCGCTCGCAAGGACCTTCGACCCTCCGTCAGCGTCGCTTACAGTTCTCAAGGCAGTGGCGGAAACATTGCCGAGGGATGGTCTCTGAGCGTTCCTGCCATCTCGGTGGAAACGCGATGGGGCGTTCCGGTATTTAGCCCCGATTTCGAAACAGAGACCTATCTTTTCAACGGCGAGCAATTGGTCCCCGAAGCAGGCTCCTACCTACCCGATGAGCCGCCGGAGGATACATTTTCCGTTGTAAAGGCCGGTAACAACGACCAGGCGGCCGACGATCGGCGCTCGGCCGCGCTCAATCTCGTGCCCCAGCCGCACCGGACCACAAAATTGCGGCCGCGCAAAAAAGGGGCGGCCTACTTTGTTCTGAGGCGAGATGAAGGGCTGTGGAGGTTTGTCCGCTATGGGGATAGCCCGGACAAATACCGCTGGGAAGCCTGGCAGGAAAACCCGCAAGGCGAGGCCGTCAAAGTCTCCTATTTCGGTTACGCGCCCGGTCGTGTTCCGGGCGATATCGGCCCTTTTCCCATCGCTGAAACAACGGTCACGCCCGAGGTCAAGGCAAACCTGGATGTCGGCGCTCTGACGAATGCCAAGACGAGCAACGCGATCATGCGTTGGGCGCTGGCGCGCGAGAAGGATTCTTTCGGCAACGTCATCGATTACGACTGGATGGCGACGTGTGTCGGCAATGGCGGTTCGGCTTGCCCGCAAGGTGTCGCACACGACATTACCGCAAACATTTCCGATCGCGATCTTTATCTCAAACGCGTGCTTTATACGGGCCACGAAAGCCTTGAGGAGACATTGCTGCGTTGCCGGGAGGATCCCGGATTGGGTGGTTGCCTGCGAAAGCAGGGCATGTATGAGGCGGATCTGACCTGGACTCCAGACAGTCTGCTGGCCAATCTTCCGTTTCGCACCGATGCTCGTTCCGGAGGGCTGGTGGCGTCGCGCAGGCTGCTCCAGCGCATCGATTTCCGCTTCCGTCAGCGGGACACGGAATCCGAAATTCCGGGTCGCGCCAAGCCGATCCAGAAAGCCGAATGGCACTGCAGCGACCCTTTCCTGGCATTTGACTTCAAGACCGTCGCCGATCCGCTGTTTGGCGGTCAGGCCGGAGCACACCAATGGCTGGCGTCGATAGGCAAGCTGACGCCTAAGACAGGGGCGGATGCACCCTATGGACCGGTGCGCGTGGCGGATGCGGAAAGGGCAATCTTTCCTTCCGGGTCCGGCCGCGATTGCGCCGCTTCCCAGCCTCTTGTCGATGCCGACAGGCTGGTGACCAGCTTTGAATACAACCAGCCGGCATCGGACACCAAGGTGTCTGCTGCCCGCCCGTTCGAAAGAACCGCATTCGACCTTTCAAAGACAATACCGCTGCCGAAGCTGGGCGGTCGCCTGGACATCCCCGCGGGACTGTTGGGTTTGCTTGGCAACAGCACCAGCAAGGGACCGTTCCGGCCATCAATCTTAGGATCCAGCCGGACGGAGGAAACGACCACCGGCATCTATGCCGGGATATCCTTTGCACCGGCATCGAAGGCGCCCGGTGTCGGCTTCAAGCGGACATTCAGCGATCGCAGCGACCAGCAGGAACTTACCCTCCTGCAGGACGTCACAGGCGATGGCGTCAACGATCTGCTGGTGTCGAGCGAAGGCAGATGGCTGATCTACAAAGGGCGCCTGGACGGAAATGCGGCGCTATCCTTTGATGAAAGCCCGATGCCGAACACGCTGCCCTTCGGTTTTCGGCTCCAGTACGAACCGGTCTTCAGCACGCAGAATTCAGGCTTTGAAGCCTTTATTCCCGGTGGCGTCATGGTCGGCGTTTCCTCGGGGAAATCCTCGTCGGTGCAGACCGTCTACATGTCGGATATGGACGGCGATGGGCGCATCGACGTGGTCACTCCCGGCGGCGTCTTTTACAACGGTTCGGGAACCGGATCGGCTTCCAGTTCCGTCTCGTTCGAGCCCGGCAGCGGCTTCATAGCAGCGGGTGCAAGTTCCGATGTCGGCGAGGCGGCAAACACAGCCCAACAGATCGCCAGCACGTTTCAGAGCGCGAAGGAGCCCATCTCCCAACTGAGCAAGGAAAAGCCGCGATACGATTTGGTGAGGACCTGGCGAGCGCCATTTAGCGGTCATGTGAGGATTATGGGCGAAGCCCGGGTTGCGGTGAAAGATGACTCGTTGCTGGACGAGCGGAGCGCCGGAGCCTCGAATGCAACGGCGATCCATGACGAGCCCAATGCGCGCACCGACACCTATGCTCATCGCGACGGCGTCATCCTCACCGTCGAAAAATCCTCGGGGAATCTCGTTGCGCAATGCGCCGCCGGAATACTGTCGCCTGGCGTCTATTCGCCGCCTCAGGTGCCGGAGCCGGATGCCAAGGGGACTTGGCGCCTCGCCGGTTCGGTAAGCGTGCGCGAGGGCGAGCCAGCCCGCTACTTCCTCACGCTCGCGGGCCTCTTCAATCAAGGTGAACAGTCGCAAGTCAAGCTGGACTTCGAGCCTGGCACCGCGCAGCAGGGCTCTGATTTCGGTGATTTCGATCAGGCGGTGACCGCCGCCGTCGAAAAGTGGAACGACGCCGATCCGGCCTTGAACGGCCCGCGTGGCGGGCACCTGGCTTACGAGCCGTCATCGAGGCTTCTCACCTTTTCCGGAGCGGCGGGCAAAATGGCCACACTGACCGTGGAGCTGCCAACCACCAAAGACAGCATATCCGAGATCGCCGAAACCGTCTCGCTGTCATTGGAAGCCGTGCCCGGAATGCCGTCTCGTGTCGGTGCCGACGCCGGTAAGCTCGTCACCAAGATCTTTGACGACAAGTTCGTCCCCTCAGGAAATACGTGTCTTGCCGCCGGTGCCGCGGACCAGGCGCGATCCTTCCTCGACCGCAATGGTATTGCGGGCGGACTGTTGGCCACCGTCAACGAGGGAGATATCCTGTATTTTCGCGTTCACTCGATAGACAACGGAAGCGGGGACATCGTCTCCTGGAATCCGGAGATCAGCTATCTTCAGGCGCAAGAACGGTTTGCGGATTTCATGCCGACGACCGGCTCGCCGAAGCATCGCTCTCTAAGTTCTCGACTGTTCCTCGGCTTCGGGACCGCGGGCGAGCGGGCCGCTGCCGAAGCCGTCAAGAAACAAGGCGTCCTATGCCAGGGGACCGAGGGCGCCCAAAATCTGTGCGACGTCACAGGTCATAGTCTGATCCGCTATCGCGCCGCGACGATCGTCGGGCAGGAAACAGCCAATCCCGGCGATCTTGTTCCCTTGGCCTCAACCGATCCGACTTTCGTCGCGCCTTCATGGGGCAGGGCGGTCTTTGAGGGAACGCTGACAAAACCGCAAACTGTCGGAGCGGTGCATCTGCAGTACTCAGTCTTGCCGTCGAGTTTGTTCGTTGACGACCCGGAGAAAATGACGAAGGAAAAGATCGCCGCGCGAACGTGCGATCCGAGAAACTCTTCTGCAAAGGATCTGATCCTGCAGAAAGTTGCCGCAAATTCCGACAACGTGAGCACAATGGACCCCGCCGAGGGGACTTACAGGCTGCGGGCCGACGATGAAGACAGCGTTTTTTTGGGAGCCGGAGACCGTCTTTGCCTCTTTGTCCGGTTCGAAGCTCCCCAGGACAGCGATTCCAAGGTCGCGGGCTTTGATTTCTGGCCCAAGGACGCCGCCCGGCTCGGGATTGATGCCGGTCGGCCAATCGGCATCAGCTATCTCACGCATCTCGTCATCCGGGCGTGGGAGGATGTTCGCAAGGATGGGCCCGAAAAAGAGCCGGTCGACCTGACCGAGTGCCTGGGCGCGCCTGCACCAATTGATGAGAGGGAACACTACGAAGACCCCAGGGGCGACAAGACCATCGACAGGCCTCGAACCGTGCGCAATGCCGGCAAGACCCTGACTTGCGTGGACAATCGCCGCCATGGCGAGCGGGACACATATCTCATTACTCCTCGCGTCGCCGACGGCGCGAACGTCTCCCTCACGATGACCAGCGAACCGCTGGCGGGATCGAAAGTCGATCCGACGGCGACCGATCGTGTGCCTGTTCGATTGAGCCACATAAGGCTGCCGGCCTTTGCCGCCAACGCCACGGAACACGAGCCGTGGCAGGCGGAGAGCCGATTGTCCTGTTCCTATGACCCATCGCTTGTAGAACGGCGTTTCGTCCTCGATCTGCGAACCCGTTATGCCAATGAGGCCCTTGACGACCGTTACGGCCAGCGGGTCGCTTCTTTGCGTACGCTCGCCAATGAATTGCGTGGCGACGGCACATCCCAACCGCTGCGGTTGAAACGCTTCGTGGTCACAGACGGCAATGCTCGCTCCAGCAGGCCGGTGGAGCTCACCTTCGATCAACTTGCCGGCCGGCTGAGCGGCGACCAGCAACTCGTCCCCGATGAAGGGGATGCGGGCCAGTCCGTTGTCCAGTCGCTTCGTTTCGTACGCGGCAGGGTCGGCACGGTGACGCTGACCAGGTTCCTGAATTCGGCCTACGACTTCTCAACTCCCGCGCAGGACGGCGCATCCCCTGTCGACCTGCCGAGCGGCTTTGTCGGCTATTCGACCTGCGTGCATCCGGATTCCATAATCCAGCTCGCGAGCGCAATCGACAGCGATCGGCCAGATCAACTCCCTCTGGATCAACTCGTCGGCTCCTCCGATTGCAAGCCTTTCAATGGGGGGCAGGCCAGCAACGACAAATTCGATGCACAAGGAAATCTCGTTCGGAATGCAGATCAGATATGTCCGATCGTGCATGCGCGAGCCCGGTTCCCCGTTGTCGATCGCGCCGCCAATTCGATTTACCGATGGTCGGACAGGGATCTTGCGATTGCGCTGACCACAAAGTCTCTGAGCGATCATCCGGCATCCGATCAGTTGCGTGTTGCCAGCGTGCTGGAAGCGCAGAATCCGCATGGCAGCGCGTTGCTGGCTGTCCAACATGAAGAGAACGATATCAAGGATCCTCTGGACGACCAGGCGGTTTGCCCTGGCGGCTGTCCCATCGATGATCCCGCCAAGCTGAAGACGCTGCCTTCCATGCAGCAGATCCTCGCCGAGATGCAGCAGCAAAGCGTGGACCATGAGGCCATACAGCAGTCACTTGCGCGGAGTTCAACAGAGCAGTGCTCTGCCGACAATCCGAATTACCAGAACGGCCCATCGAATGACGATGGGCAGATCGAATCGGTGGGCGCGGCTTGTAAAAGGCGCGAGTCAGGGTTGAGCGCGCTGGTAACCAGTCCGCCAGCGTACACGTTGCCATTTGCCTATAGAATCGCGAGGCCGGCCACCCCATCCAGCGTAGCCGTCTTCCCGGCGGCCCTGGAGGATGCCTGCCGGCATCTGCCACGCGTCCTGGCCGATCAGATCGGCAAATCCAGCAGCGAACCGCGTATTTGCGCGGCCGGACCGGATCCCGAAATCTGGTCCGCCGCCGATTTGATGTCGGCGTCGAGGCTGGGGCCCAAGGATATTCATTTTGGCGAGCGCAGCGAAACCAGGCGCATAAGCCTTCAAATGGCCGCGGCCGCCTTGCCTGCCAAGAAACAGGGCCTGCTTGGCGTTCCAAAGATGTCCAGCGCCGATGTTCTTGCGGTAAATGTCGGGCTTGGCATCGGCGGATCCTGGTCCAAGAGCAAGAACGGCAGTCCGGTCGACCTGATCGACATGAACGGCGACGGGTTTCCCGACCTCATCGCCAACGGCACCATATTCTTCAGCGATCCACAGGGCGGCTCGCGTTGTGCTGCCACCGGCGTTTGGGGCCCTGTAACCGACTGCAATACGCTCGTCGGCACCGACCGGAAGGATGTGCGCGGCTCCACTTCGGTAAACCATGGCGCCGCCTTCACATTTCCACCATCAACCGCAACCTATGTCATTTCACGAACCTCGTCGTTCGGTTCCTACGGCGCATCGACGACCGGCCTCGTGCAGTCGGAAGGCGCCAATACGGCGCAGCCTCGTTTGGGCGGTTTTGGCTTGAACGCCGATCTTGGCACATCGGACGGCGAACGGCTCCGGGACATCATTGACGTCAACGGCGACGGATTGCCCGATCTCGTCGAGAAGTCGTCCGGAAAGTATTTCGTTCGCCTCAATCTCGGCTCCGGTTTCTCCGCCAGCACGGAATGGCCGGGAGCCGAATTGTTCAAGGATTTCGGTAACTCGGGCGGCGTCGGGATATCCGCGGGGTTCAGTACTTCGGATGGCGCCTTCGGCGGGGGACTGGATGCCAATGTCGGCGCCGCGGATCAGAAACAGACCATGGCCGATGTCAACGGCGATGGCCTGCTGGACGTGGTCACGATCGACGGTTCAGGCTCGATCAGCGCTCGTCTGGCGACAGGCGTGGGCTTCACAGCTCCAATCGGCCTCGGCACCTCGTCCGCCAGCGTCAATACGCTTGGACGCACCGAAACCGATCGGAGTTCTGCCGGCGGTCAGTTCACCATCACCATTCCGATCTGGCCTATTCCGCCAATATTCATCGCGATAAATCCGAATGCGGCCGTCACTGCGGCCCTGACGCGCCAGCCGGTATTGTTCAGGGATATCGATGGCGATGGCTTGCCGGACCTTGTGGTGGGCAATGGGCTTCGCAACGGAAATGCTCCCGGCAGGCCCGATTTCGACAACACGACCGCCAAGGTTGTCTCGAACGGGCTGGGCGGCCACGGCCTGCTGACAAAAGTCTGGCTCGCCACCAATCCGGCGGCCGAGACGCAGACTGCCGGCACGGCTAACTACGAGTTTCAATACGCCCGGACGCCGCGATCGGTCGACGATCCCATGAATCGTTGGGTCCTGTCGCAACTGACCGTACGCGACGGGGTCAAGGCCGACGATGCGGACGATGTTCTGAAGGATGGCGGCCGCAACACCTGTTTCACCTATGGCGATGGCTTTTACGACAGGTTCGAGCGTCGGTTCCTCGGCTATGCCGAAGTCCACACGACAGAAGGCTGCCAGCCCGCGTCCAGACCGCGAATAGAGGCCGCGACCAAGGCCGCGGACGACGATCTAAACGGTGCCCGCAGGATCGAACGCATCTTCGCCAACAGAACCGTGTTCGAGACGGGGCTCATGTTAAGCGAAGCCGTTTTCGATCCAAGGCAGCCGATCCAGAATGGGGGGGCGTTGTTGCCGCAAAGCGTTTCGCGGCGCCTCTATGTCCTTGTGGACACCGCCCTGTCGTCAAAGCGCCGCTTTGTCTGCCACCTGTTGCGCGACCGTCCGTCGGACTTCGACCTGGCGTTGACCGGCATCGGCTATCTCGGCACGGACGGTTCGGACGACAGGCGGCCACAGGCTTGTCGCAACACGTTTGGTACCGTGGATCATGCCGAACTAGGTCCCGATCCGGTGTTCGATATTGCCCCGAGGCGGCTCACGCCCGCGCTGGTCCAGGTTGTGCAGGAGATTCGCGAAGGGCTTTCCGGCGCCGACCAGGTCTTGCGCACGGCCGTGCAGTATCGCCTTGACGAGTTCGCCCGTCCGGTCGCGGTTTGCGACCTCGGAGAGATCACCGGCTTCGACAGCGGTCATCCAGTTACGAAGGGAGCCGTTTGCGCCGAGATGCAATACGACGCGGCGGTCAGGCCGAGCTTCGCCCATGGAGGAACCGGCGGCGGGACGATCCTCGTCGATCAGAAGAACCTGGTTAAAACTGTCCGGCTGGCCGACTTCAAGGCTGCGGCGCCATTGGTTTCGAGCGCATCCGCCGATATCTCGGCTGACGATCCGTTCAGCTCGCGGCAGCTTCGATACCGAACCGCATCATATGACGCCAGGACGGGCGCAATGACCCGCTTGTGCGAATTCGCCGATCCGTCAAAGCCGGCGGTCGACGCTTGCATGGGCAACAAACCGTTCCCGGAGACCCAGGACGAGCTTAGGCAGGCTGCCCAAAACGGGATCACGATGCGTGCCTATGGGTATGACCGCTTCGGGAATCTTTCGTCCTATGTCGGACCGATGGGGTCGCTCGGCAGCTTCGTGGCCAAGAGCTATCTCTACGATCACTATCTGAATCTTGTCGAGACCAGCGAACAGACCGACTATTGCAGCCGCAATCCGGAGAATGGATCGCCTCCGGATCCGGCGGCAAGCTGCCTCGGCGGGCAAAGAAGCATCGGGCCGCTTGTCTCCTCGACCACGACCCTCGACTACAGGCACGCCGTGGCCACGACCACGGTGGACGACAATCAGAACGTCCTTCATTTCGCCCTTGATCCGCTCGGGCGGCCAGCCGCTGCCTTTGGCAGTTGGGCGGATCTAGGGCCGTCTTGCTCCGGCGCCATCGAGTGCGCCCCGACGCTGGCGCATTATGCGGAGATGCACAAAGCAAAGCCGCAAATGACCCTGCGGCTGATTGCGCGCATGGATTATTTACCCGCGACGGAGGGTAGCGGGCCCAGCGTGGTCGTGGAGCGTCTTTCGGACAAGAAGCTCTATTCCGGTTCGCCATGGCTCGAGGAAAAGCAAGGCGCTGTCCTGCTCCCTAAGCGGATATTCGCCGATCAACTGGGTCAGGTCATACAGGATGTGACGGCGGCCAAAGCCTGCCGCAACCCTGGTTCGGATCCGCTGCAGCCGGCATGCGCCGGCGTTGAGCAATTCGTTGCCAGCGGCCTGGTCCTGAAGGACCGTCTCAATCGCGCCGTTGCTGAATACTATCCTTCGGGCCTCGATGTCCCCGATATTGGACAGGCCGGGGTAGCCTCACCCGCGGCGGACACCCCACACAGCTCGGTTCTCTATGACGGGCTGGGCCGACCGGACGTCGTCAACCTTCCTGACGGGAATGCGTACGACTTCCAGTACAAGGTGGCTGCTTCCCTCAACGCGGATGCGCCGATGATCCGCCATCGCACGGAAATGCGGAACGCATTTTGTGTGCCATCGGCCGTCGAGCGGGATGTACATGGGACAATCCGCACCGTGGTGGAAAGCTATACCTCGGTGAGCGTCGAAAATTCGGAAACGGCGGCCCTCGGATCGAGCGGCATCGAGGCAGATCAGCAACAGATCCTCAAGTCAGGCCTGGTAAAGACCATATCCAGTCCTCGCCCTTACCAGCAGATCTTTGGATGCCAAATCGCTAGGGGCGAGGCATTCCAGCTTGGCGGTCGCGTTGCTCTGACGTCCTATGAGCGCGACGCCCTAGGGCAATTGGTTGCCGTCCGCCTGCCCAACAGGCACGGAGCTGCCGATGTAGCTTCGATGCGGCCATCGGCGGATGCGATTTACGTGGCCTATGACGCTCTTGGGCGGCGTGTCGCCATCGATGATCCCGACAGGGGATTCGAGCGGATGCACTACGATCCGATAGGCAATACGGTTTGCTCTTTGACCGGACCTCGAAGGGCGGCGTTGTCCGCTGCCGACCTCCCGAGCCTGTCGTGGGGACCGATCGAGGCCGGAAACTGTCCCAATCCCGCCCGGGAACCGGGGAGCATCACCAGAATAACCGAAATGTCGTTCATCGGGACTCTGCCGAAATCGACGAGGCCGCGCCTCCTACACGGGACGGAGGCCGAAATCGCCGACGCCGCCCGGCGAACGACAGACATCACCTACGGCGCGGCCGAGCCGGAATTCATTGTCCTCAACCAGGCGGGGCGGGCGTTCAAAACGGCGGATGCCGCCGCAACGGAGTCCACCCAGTTTGATGCGCTGGGGCATTCGACGGCTGTCGACAGGGTCTTCTCCGGCCTCACGGAGTACGGGCTGACCGACGGACAGCCGCCCGCGCTGCACATCACGCAGAGTTACGACACCTGGGGGCTGCTGGCCGCCAAGCGGATGACGATGAAGATCGCGGCGAAGGATGCAAAAGCCCCGCCTCTTCCGATCGACGAGGAGATCTCTTATGCCTATACGCCGGCTGGGCAGATAGAAAGCCTCGCACAGCGGAGCGGCCCGGACAATGGCGCCTCTCAGCCGCAGCCGGTGGTGTCGAACCTCGTCTACGACGCCCGAGGCAACCAGACAGGCTCCGAATTCGGCACCGGCGTCGTAAACCGGACGAACTTCGATGCCGCGTCCAATCGTCTGCTGGAAGCCAGGTCCCAGTTGGCGTCGGTCGGGATCGCGGCGCCCGCCATCCTGTTCCAAAACCTGACCTACAAATACGATCCTGCTGGCAATCTGAGCAGCTATTCGAACGCGCCGCGATTGGATGGCGAATGCGGAACCGGGCTTGTGAACGCCGACTGTTCGATCTCCGACGCGGTAGCGAAAGCGGCAGGGTTGCTGATCCGGTCCTCGGACAATGCATTCGCCTACGACCAGCTCAACCGGATCCGTTCGGCAAGCAAGCGGATTCAAAGCACGCAATACAAGGCGACCGACCCCGATGGCCGGCCGCAGGTCATGGATCCTAGCGAGATCGCCAAGGCAAAGCCCATAAGCCTCGCTTTCAACGAGATCTTCGCCTTCGATGCCGCGCACCAGATGTCGGTACTTGGGCGCGAAACCCGCGCTGATCTCGGGGACGGCAAGCCGAGCAGCTCCCGTTATGTGTCCACCTATGTTCCGGACTCCGAGCCGCTGCATGCACCCGAGGAAATCAGGCGTACGAATGCAGCCGGCTCGCTGACGGAATCCACCGATTTCGGTTTCGACCAATTCGGCCGCATGACGTCAAGCATCTGCAAGCACCCCGGCGTGAAGGGATGCTGGCCGGATCGCTATTTCACCTGGAACGTCGACGATACGCTGAAGACGCAGATCGTCGAGAAGCGTGACGACCTCCTGCCTGAAGTAAAGAAGAAGACCGACCTCATCTACTACGATCTGGTGCAATCCGAGTATGATCACGCGGGTCGCCGGTTGCTAAAGCAGCTATACGAGCACCAGATCCTGATTAAGAACGGTGTCAGGCAGAAGCCTAAGAACGTCTTTGTTTCGGACACTCTCTACGCCGATCCGCAACTGACGATCACACGAAGACCCGGGCAGCCGCCACAGGCGCTCGTCCATTACTTCACTGGCGCGCAGCGGATTGCGTCCAAGTGGATCGGCGACGACATGCTGTTCACCTACCACGCGCAACAGCAAACCCGGAATGTCACCGATATCGTGGTCGCCAAGATCGGGCATCCCGACACGGCGAGACTGCATGCTCAGGCCGAATACGCGGCGTTCGGCGAGGTTGTGCATGAGCGTGAAGTGCTGATGGCCGATCTCAAAGACGGCCAGACCAGCCGCGACGCTATGGGGCTACCGCAGTATAGGTTCAATGCGAAAGAACTCGACGAGAGCGGATTGGAGGATTTTGGGGCGCGGTTCTACGACGGAAGGCTCGCGATATGGTTGATGCCGGACCCGATCTTAAAGAGGTATCTGAATGGCGAAGAACATGGCGGCGTTTTCTCCAGCTCAAACTTAGCTAGCTATAATTTTGGCTGGGGAAATCCGGTCCGATACATCGATGAAGATGGCCGTGCGGTCGTTACGCCAATGGATATTATTTTGGGTGTTTTTCATGGGTCCGGTATCACATATCAAATCGGTTTCGGCGTTGATGCTGTATTGCCAACTTCCGGTGGCGGCGGTCTCGGTGGTTTCGGTGCCTATATCGGTCCTGGGAAAGGAGGCGAAATCCTAGTTGGCAACTATTTCACAACATCAGGCATAGGAAAGAAAAGTGATGCCTCGGGCTTCGACGTCTCTGCCTCCGTCTCGGCTACCGCCGTGTTTGGAACAGCAGAAAACGTGATGGGCGGTGCAAATCAAGCTCAGATCGGAATCCCAATAGCCTCCGTAACATTAGGGCGAACCGACGACGAAAAGGGGCGGGAAAACATGGGTGTGCCGTACCTCGGAATTTCGATTGGTCCTTCACCCACGCTTGTCCAATACCACAACGCAAGAATCGAAACGAAGGATGCGATGGGCTGGAAGCCAGCCTCGATCAAATTGTCAGAAAATGCCCTGATTATTTCGGCAATTATACAGGCGCTGAGAAAAGGAAGCGGAAACGACTGATTGCTCACTAGGGCCGCAGCTATGTGGGGCTGTCGGAACCAAGATACTTGCTTGCGCCTCTGCGGCCGAGTTGTCAGATCACAATGGCCAGACGATGCTGGTATTGGTCCTTGCGTGTTCCCGCAACCAACACACATCCGACCGAGCGCATTCAGGGTTGTGGGTTCCCGCAAAGCATGACGGAAAGAACACTCCTGCTTCGGAGTCGTCCCTGGCAGTGGGCGCGCGGCCCAACGAAGTAGGATGACCAGCCCGAAGCCGACGCCGCACAAGATACCATTTTATGATCCTGCCCAGCCTTGGCTCGCGCTGCGGCAAATCACCGACCGCTAGATGTGTTACAAAATGTGCTACATATTGTGAGACAAATCGTTGATCAAAAACGAAAAAGATGAGTAAAAACAATATGTTGTTTAGGATGACGATCCCAGCCAACTGAACCACGAGAAGTTCTTTACGTCTGTGGCCTTGGCGCATTTAAACCGCACCGGCGGGGCCGGGGCGATATGACGAGAAGGCCTACTAGGTTCGTGGCTCCGCGCGTAATCGAGCGATAAGGCGCTGTTGCCCGGAATACCGACCTTGACAACGTCAGTTGAGCCTATCGCGAGCCTAAGTGGTGATCCCGGCAGGAATCGAATGCGACCTACAGATTAGGAATCTGTCCGATGGCCTATCCTGTTGTTTCTCGATGCACGTCATTGTGCGATCGAACTCCCCATAATGCATTCAACTTGTTGCATTTTTCGTGCTTCGTGGCTATCGTAGCGTAGACATACCAACAAATCGAATTCAGCGCGATCGCCGTACTAATGCCGTACTAGTTGCCATGACCGACCTTCGAATCTCTCTCAACGACCGCACAGTCGCGAGCCTCGAGCTGGCGACGTCAGGTCAATATTTTGCCCGGGACACCGATCTGCCGGGCTTCATGGTGCTTGTGGGCAAACGGCGAAAGACATTCGTTGTCCAAGGTGAGCGGAGGAAGGCTGGGCAGCGGCTGTCCGTCCGAATGAAGGTTGCGGAAGTCGGAGACCTTACGACACGCAAAGCGCGGGCGAAGGCCAAGGACATTCTGGGAAAGATCGCCAGCGGCGTTGATCCTCGCCCGTCGAGGCAAGAGCCGGAGGCCGATGCGGCCACCGTGGATCTGCCATCGATCGGTGCCCCCACGCTGCGCATTGCCTGGGAACGCTACCGTGACGGGCACATGAAGAAGAAGGGCAGGAGCGAAGGGACGATCAACAACTATCGCGATCATGTCGAACGGCTGTTGGCCGACTGGCTTGACCAGCCTCTTTCCAAGTTCGGCAATGATCCTGCATTGGTAACAACAAGGCACGAGAAACTGACCAAGGAAAACGGCGCCTACATCGCCAATGGCTGCATGCGAACATTGCGCGCCGTCTACAATCATGCTCGCAAGGCCGCCCGCTCTTTGCCCGCGGACAACCCAGTCTCAGCCATAGACTGGAATGCCGAACACCGCCGCAACTCCGCGCTTGGGCTATCGGACCTGGAGGGTTGGTTCACCCAGCTCAGGGGTTTGAAGAACCCCATCCGGCGGGAGTTCCATCTGTTCATGCTGCTCTCAGGCCATCGTCCTGAAGCGATCAGGAAGGCACGGGTCGAGCATGTCGATTTTCATGCGCGCGTCCTCCATGTACCCAGGCCGAAGGGTGGTGAGGTCAAGGCGTTTGACATACCGCTTTCGAACGCCATGATCCGGTGTCTGGTTCGCGTGATGCGTATTAGCCGTGCCCTCTATGAAGAACAATCGCGTGAATGGCTCTTCCCGGCCGACAGCGAGAGTGGTCACATGGTCGAGCACAAGGAAAAGCGCAACGACCTGTCGAAATGGGGCAATGACCTGCGGCAGACGTTCCGCACGATTGCTCAAGCCGCCGGCGTTGCCGAGCTTGATGTTCACTTGCTGATGAAGCACTCGATTCCGGGTGTGAATGCAGGCTACATCACTCGCAACAAGTTGCTGAGTGATCACCTGCGTCATCAGCAGGAGGCGATCTCGCGGCGGATACTTGAAGCTGGCCGTTTGCGACAGGACGAACCGGAGCGCCGCACCTCTGCCTGGCCCGCGCTCCCGGCCAGACGCATCCTTGATGAACTGATGGGCGGCAAGGATTAGTGGCCGCACACTCGCCACATTCCGCCGGACATAGCGCGGGCTGAAGGCTGCTTTGCGCACATGTCAGCCGTTCGGAGCTTTGTTCGCATTGCCCGGAAGCAGACGATTCGGCGCGTGAGGAAGGATGCAGGAAGACGGCTGGCAGCCTTGCAGTATGTAAATCCGTCGGCTCGGTTGCTCCGGATTCAATTTCGCAGACTAGGAGGGGTTATCGGTTACTGCGCCAGGTAGCCACCATCTATATTCAGCTCTAAGCCTGTCACGAAAGAGGACTCGTCGCTCGCCAGATAGAGCACGCCAAATGCGATCTCCTCGGGCTTGCCCGCGCGACCCATCGGCGTCACGGCGATGATGCTGTCGTTCATCTCTTTACTCTGGCCTTCGATCAGCGGCGTCCAAATGATGCCTGGATGGACCGAGTTTACCCGGATGTTGTCCTTGGCGTAGCTGATGGCCGCATTCTTTGTCATCGTGCGCACTGCACCTTTCGCAGCCTGGTAGGGTGCTGCTCCAGCAGCGCCTGTGGTGCCCCAGATCGAAGAGAAATTCACGATAGACCCTCCGCCGTTGCGCTTCATGATGGGGACGATCTCGCGCATCCCGAAGAAGGTTCCCGTCTGGTTGACAGAGATGACGCGGTGCCAGGCTTCGGTGCTGGTGACGTCTATCTGGCCATAGTGCTCGACAATGCCGGCATTGTTCACGAGGACATCCAGACGACCGTGACGCTCGATGATCTCCGAGACGACGGAGCGCCAATCATCTTCTTTCGATACGTCGAGCCGGCGATACTGCGTGCCGGGCTGCAGTTCCACTTTCGGCGACGGCTGGACGTCGGTCAGGTAAAGCACCGCACCCTCGGCGGCGAATAGCTTTCCGATCGCCGCGCCAATACCTTGTGCTGCACCGGTCACAAGCACGACCTTGCCCTCGAGACGGCCCATTGTTCTTTCTCCCTAGTCAATGAAAGTCTTGATGCCGCCGGGTCTAGGCCGCGACTGCGATGAGAACCTTCAGATGGTCCTGGTCCGGCCGTGCCAGCGTATCGAAACCTCTGGCGATGGCATCGGCCATCGTCACTCGGCCCGTTATGATTTTTTCAGGCTGGACCTGTCCGGCAGCGATCATCTGGACGACGCGGGGGCCGATGGTGATCGGAAAGCCCCAACTCGTTGTCAGCGTCACGGCCTTGGAAACAAGCAGCCGCATGTCCACGCGGGGAGGATCAACGAAGATGCCCACCTGAACCACCGTTCCGCCGCGCCGCACAAGCCGGATACAGTCGGCCAGGGCGCGCTCGTTGCCCGCGCATTCAACAGCCACATCGACGCCCAGGCCCTCCTCGGTAGCCCCCAGCACCGCATCGGCAAAATTCGCCGAAGTGGGGTCGACGATCTCGTAACCGAGCTGGAGAGATTCCAGCCTGCGGCGGCGTGCGGGATTGGCTTCGGACACCACCACCCTTGATGCGCCGGCTGCTTTCGCGGCCATTGCCGTGAGGACGCCGATCGGACCGGCGCCGGTCACCAGAACGGTGCTGCCTGCATCGACGCCGCCCCGATCGATCGCATTGACGGCTACGGCCATCGGCTCGAAAAGCGCGCCTTGCTCGTCGCTCACGCTATCCGGCAATTTCACGATGTTGTCCTGCGGAAGGACCGCATATTCCCCCATGCCGCCATAAGCCGAAGAGAGGCCCACCAAAGCCGTCGTATCGCTGATGTGGCCGATCCCGCGGCGCACGAAATAGTCTCCCGGCTTGTTGAGATGGGGAAGGATCGCAACCCTGTCGCCCTTCGAGAAGCGGCTGACACCGCGCCCGATCCCGGTGATTCTGCCTGAGAATTCGTGGCCAAGCACGAGCGGCGCCGACGCACCGGTGAGAGGGTGCGGCCGCGTGGCCACGAATATCGGTCCGTCCAGATATTCGTGAATGTCGGTCCCGCAAATCCCGCAATGGCTGACCGCGACGATGACGTCGTTCGGCTCCGGGGCGGCGGGCGGGTCTATCTCCTCCAGCCGTAGATCGCGCGCGGCGTGAAAACGAAGGGCCTTCATGATCTATCCTCCCAGCCTGTCTCTTTTGTCGCCATGCAGCCGACGGCAGGCATGACGGCGCAAGCTGGCTCCTCCACCCAACCTGCTCGATATGACTACTATCCATGCGTAGATCGCACGGTCAACAGAAAAATAGATTTTTTGTTGACATATCTTATTTTTTGGAAAATCCTTGCCTCAACAAGCAGCACACTGTGAGCGAGGAAACGCATGCGCTTTGTAAGGTTCGAACTGGGGGGTCAACGAGGCTTGGCCGTGGAAAGGGCGGGTCGACTGCGCGGCTCGATTGCCGCTACCTCGGATCGCACGCTCGAGCTCGAGCATCTGATCGCCGCCGGCCCGGAGGAATTGTTGCGCGCGGGCCGTAAGCTCGCCGACGGCACGGAGTTTGATCCCGATGCCGTCACTTTTCTTCCGCCGCTGGCGCGGCCGCCGAAGATCATTTGCGTTGGGCTGAACTATGCCGACCATACCAAGGAGTCGCCGTACGAGCAGCCGGACTACCCAACGCTGTTCGCCCGCTTCGCCACCACGCTGGTGGGGCACAACCAGCCGATCGTGCGGCCGCTTGCCTCGACCAGCCTCGACTTCGAGGGCGAGATGGTGGTCGTGATAGGGCGGGGCGGTCGCCACATCCCGAAGTCGCGCGCCCATGACCACGTGATCGGCTATTCGATCTTCAATGAAGGATCGGTTCGCGAATACCAGTTCAAGTCACCGCAATGGACGGTGGGCAAGAATTTCGATTCCACGGGCGGCTTCGGCCCTGCGCTGGTGACTGCCGATGAAGTGCCGGCCGGTGGCAGGGGGTTGAGGCTCGAGACGCGGCTCAACGATGTGGTCGTCCAGTCGGCGACCACGAACGACATGCTCTTCGACGTCGCCACGCTCATCGAGACGATCAGCGAGGCGATTACGCTCGAAGCCGGCGATCTGATCGTCAGCGGCACCCCAGCCGGCATCGGATGGGCCCGCAACCCGCGCCTGCTGATGAAGGACGGCGACAAGTGCGAAGTCTCGATCGAGGGGCTTGGAAAGCTGGTCAATCCGATCCGCGACGAAGTTCGCCGTGAGGACATGGCCGGTAGGGCCGCCTGACGGAAAACCGGAGGCAACGCTCCGGAACACTGCATAACCAGCGTCACTGCGCCTGCGTGGCGCATGGGCGTGAAGCAACCATTGCCTGAGGGATCCATGGACACCGGACTGAAGGGAAAGACCGTGCTCATAACGGGCGCGGCAAGCGGCATAGGCAGGGCGACGGCGCTCGCATTTGCCAGGGAAGGGGCGGACCTGCGGCTCATCGATATGGACGCGACGGGCCTGAAGGAGACGGCCGCATCGGCCTCGGCGACGGGGGGCGGTATCACGCTCGCGGTCGCCGATCTATCGTCGGCGCAAGGCGTCGAACGGGGGATCGCCGAGGTGTTCCCGGCTGGGAACGGCAAACTGGATGTCCTGGTGAACAATGTCGGCATTGTCGACGCGCAGCCGTTCGATCTGCTGACCGACGCGCATTGGCAACGCACATTCGATGTAAATTTCCTCAGCAATATCCGCATGACACGCGCCTTGCTGCCCCGGCTGCGCGAAAGCCGCGGCGCGATCGTCAACAACACGTCCGATCTGGCCCGCCAGCCCGAGACCATTCCAGCCGACTATGCCGCCCTGAAGACCGCGCTGGTGAGCATCACCAAAAGCCTCGCACGCGCCGAGGCTCCCCACGTGCGGGTGAATGCGGTCGCGCCGGGGCCGGTCTGGAGCCCGCTGTGGTCCCGGCCGGGCGGGTTCGCGGACAAGCTTGCGGAGGTTCACGGCATGCCGCCGCGCCAAGCAGTCGACCATGAAATGAAACTGCGGCAACTGCCGCTTGAGCGCATGGGCGAACCCGAGGAGGTTGCCGACATCATCGTCTTCCTCGCCTCGGAACGGGCATCCTTCGTCACGTCGTCGGTTTGGGGCGTCGATGGCGGCTCGATCCGCAACCTATTCTAGGAGCAGCCGGATGAAGGCAGTCGGATTCACCAAGGCCGGGCCCGTCGACGCGCCGGATGCGCTTGTCGACGTCGAACTGTCCCGGCCGAGCGAATTGCAGGATCGCGACCTTCTGGTCGAAGTAAGGGCCATTTCGGTCAACCCGCTCGACGCCAAGCTCAGGCGCGTAGCCGACCCAGGCGGTGCGCTCAAAGTACCCGGTTACGACGCCGCCGGGATCGTCGTCGCGGCGGGCTCGAAGGTGGAAAACTTCAAGACGGGCGACGCTGTGTTCTACGCCGGCTCGGTCGTTCGCCAGGGCAGCTACGCAGAGTACCAGCTTGTGGATGAGCGGATCGCCGCGGCGATGCCGAAGAGTCTCGATTTTGCGGAGGCGGCGGCCTTGCCGCTGACCACGCTGGCAAGTTGGGAGCTTCTGTTCGACAGGCTTGGCGCCTGTCCCAAGCCGGCTTCGGACGGACGTGTCCTGCTGATTGTCGGCGGCGCCGGCGGGACCGGCTCCATGGCGATCCAGCTCGCGCGGGCCTTGACCGACTTGACGGTGATCGCGACAGCGTCGCGGCCGCAGACGGCAGACTGGTGCCGGGAGCTTGGCGCCGCCCATGTCATCGACCACCGGCAGCCTTTGAAGCCGCAGGTAGAGGCGCTGGGCTTGAAAGGTGTGGATCTCGTCATGGCCCTTGCCCAGACGCCGCGCCATCAGAGCCAGTTCGTGGATCTGGTTCAGCCGTTCGGGTCGATCGGCGTTCTCGATGATCCCGATCCGTTTCCGCTCGCGACGTTGAAAACCAAGTGCATCACCGTGCATATGCATTCAATGATGGCTCGGTCGGTTTTTCAGCGTCCGGACATGGCCGAACAGGGCGCAATTCTGCGCAAGCTGGCGCAGCTGGTCGATAAAGGGCAGGTGCGAACCACGCTGGCGAAGCGTCTCGGGCCGGCATCGGCGAGCGCGCTGATCCAGGCCCATCGCGATATCGAGGCCGGTTCGGTGAGCGGCAAGATTGTATTCGAAGGTTTTTGAGGCGCCATTGCTTCGCGCCTGGCTGCGACAAGGAGGAGATTATGGACAAGTCGTCGACGATCATGTGGGTGGGAACGGTACGGTCGCTGCCGCTGAGGGAGCAATTGCGCGCCTCGCGACTGGCAGGCTGCGATGCCATCTCAATCACGCCATGGCATTATTGCCGTTGGCTTGCCGACGGCATCACAACGAAGGACATGCTGCTCATGGCGGATGACGAGGGGGTGAAGCTGACCCAGCTCGATCCCTATTCGCGCTGGGCGACGCATTGGCTGCCCGACAATCTCGACCCGGCCGCGTTTTCCCTCGGCTTTTTCGGGTTCGACGAAGACGACTTCTTTCGCATCGGCGAGGCGCTTCGGGTCGACTCCATGAGCTGCATCATCACCTGTCCGGAAAGCCAGGTCTCGATCGATCAACTCATCGAAGGCTTTGCCAGGACCTGCGACCGCGCCGCCGGCCTTGGCTGGCGCTGCGACCTCGAATTCATCCCGTTCTGGGGCCTTCCCGACCTCGAGACCGCGTGGAAGATCATCAAGACCGCGGACCGCGACAACAGCGGCCTGGTGTTCGACTTCTGGCACTATCTGCGCGGAAAGCCAGACCCGGCGCTGCTTGATACGATCCCCGGCGACAGGATCTCCACCGTGCAGATCGCCGATGCCGACGCAACGCTGAGACCCGGCCGGTCCCTGCTGGACGACTGCATCTTCCATCGCGTGGACGCCGGCACCGGCGGCTTCCCGGTGGTCGAGCTGCTCCAGCAGCTTCACCGCATCGGCGGGCTCAATCGTTATGGGCCCGAGACCTTCTCCGGTCTCTACGACACGCTGCCGGCCGAGGAGATCGGCAACCGGAGCCGCGTCGCACTCGCAAATGTCTTCGACAAGGCGGGTATCCCACACCGTTTCGGGACAGCCGAAGCCGCCTGAGCCAGCGGAAGTTAATCAACGGCGTTGCGGGCCCATCATCGGCAGATGACGGGCTTCCCGCCACGGGCGTCCGCCGACGCGACGTTCCGCCGTGGCCGGCGGAGTAGGTGACGCCAGGAAAAGACAAGGGAGGGATTGTGATGACTGCACCGGTCGATTTCGTCTTCTGGCCCGCCTCGGCGCGGGCACACGGGTTCCGGGGGCATGTGGAAGCCGCGAGAGCAGGCGGCTTCACCGCTCTTGCCATCGCGCCTGAAACCTACCTCGACGCATTGGAGTCGGGGCTCACGCCATCCGATATGAAGGCGATGGCCGCGGATGCCGGCGCTCCGCTGCGTTACCTGGATTCGCTCACCGACTGGGCCCCCATCCGTGTGCCGGCGGAATGTTCGCCGGAGCTGCGCGCCCGCTTCGATGTCAGCACCGATCATTCGTTTCGCATGTGTGAGAAACTCGGTTTGACGTCGATCCTGGCGGTTGCCGGTTATGACAAGGGAACGGTTGAGCTCTCCCGGCTTGTCGACGGGTTCGGGCGGCTTTGCGAGCGCGCCAGGGCACAGGGATACTGGATCGATCTTGAATTCATGCCGTTCTGGGGAATGCCCAATCTTTCCGATGCCTGGGCGATCGTCAGCGGCGTCAACCCGTCCAATGCCGGCATCCTCGTCGACGTATGGCACTTTTCCAAGGGCGCATATGAGCTCGACCTGCTCAAGAGCCTGCCGGCCAGGCACCTGGCTGGAATGCAGATCGATGACGGTGTGCGGCGACAGGTGGGCAAGTCGCTCTTCGACGATACGATCAACTACCGGAATTTCCCGGGGGAGGGTGAATTCGACGTCGTGGAGATCGTCAAGATCGTCGCGGGCAAGGGCAATCTGCGCCATGTCGGCCCCGAAGTCTTCTCGCTCGAGGCCGACGCGCTGTCGGCGTCAGCGGCTGGGGAGCGCTCGGGAGATACCTCCCGCAAAGTGCTGGCCGAGGCCGGCGTGAGGCTAGCAACAGCCTGACACTTGCGCCCGGACAAAGGTCCGGGCGCTCATATTGCTATGTTGTCTTTCGTTCCGCGGCGAAGCGGCGGGCGAAATCCTCGAAGCCCGCGGGCTCGCGGCCGAGGATCATCGATGCCACCGCCGGATTGCCGCCCGGCAGACCGAAGCGGTCATAGTGCCGGCACATCGCCGCATAGATCCGAAGATAGTCCTCGGGAAAGCGGTCGCGGTTGCGGCGTCGCCATTCCGCCGGCGCATAGCGCGACGCTTGAACCGGCTTGCCCAAAAGTCCGGTCAGCACCTTCGCCATGCCGGCGTGTGAAAGCGGCTCGCCGCCAACCAGCTCATAAGTGCCTCCCATGTAGCGCTCGGTCGTGAGCACGATCGCAGCCGCCTCGGCCAGATCGTCGAGATCCACCATCGCCATGGCAAGGTCTGTCCGGTAGGGGCGCTCATAGATGCCCGCGCTTTCGATCTTCGGCCATTCGAGCGCGATGTTCTGCATATACATGGCGGGCTGGAGAATGGTGTAGGGCAGGCCCGACTCGATCAACATCTCCTCCAGCTTAAGTTTCTGCCGGTGGTGGATCATGGTTCGGCATTGCGAATGGAAGACCGAGTGAAGGACGAAATGGCTTAGACCGGCGGCGCGAGCGGCCGCGATGATATTGGCTCCCAACGCTATTTCGCGGTCATTGAAACGCGGTCCGATATGGTAGAGCCGCGCAACTCCCGAGACCGCTCCATCGAGCGAAGGGCGATCCCCGAGATCGGCGAGCGCGATCTCATGCGCGCCCGCAGCGCGAAGGCTGTCTTCTCCTGCCAGCGAGCGGGTCATGGCACGAACGCGCGCTCCGCGCGCGGCAAGCGCGGCGACCACCGCTTTGCCTGTCCGCCCCGTGGCGCCTGTGACAAGCACGGTTTCTCCTGTTCCCATGAGGGAATCCTCCCATTGGATGCGCGACCATCGACTATCACTTTTCCTATTAGATAATTTATTCAGCTTTACAAAATAGATTTTTTGAGAAAATGTATGTTGTGCGGCCGTAGAGGACGGCCCGTCGCATGAACACGATCATCGGGAGGATGAGGTGAAACTGCTGAAAAGGATTTCAGCCGCGGTAATGGCGGCTGTGGCGATCGTCGTTGGACCCTTGGCCGGCCACGACGCAATGGCTCAAGAGAAACCCAAAACCATCTATCTGGCCGTCGGGACGACCAGCAGCGAGTATTGGCAGGAAGTCATCTGGGGCGCGCAGCAGGTGGCGAGCTCCGTCGGCGCCAAGCTCGAGGTCTACGAGAGCGGGTTCGACGGCCAGAAGCACATGCAGCAACTGGGGGCGATACTCGCAGCCGGCTGCGAAGGCTGCGCGTTCGCCTGGTTTCCGGACTCGACCGCTTTCACCAAGGCATTCGTCGAGCGGGCGGAAGCTGGCGGCGCGTTCATGACGACGATGTGGAATCGTCCCGAGGAGATCCATCCATGGGATACGGCTTCCGATGCTTGGATCGCCAACATCTCCTTCGACGGTGTCGATTCCGGCTATCAGAACGGCATGGCCCTGTGCAAGGCGATTGGCGGCAAGGGCGGCATCGCGGTCCTCAAGGGGACACCGGACAATCCGCCGTCGAAGCAGCGCGAGATCGGCCTCCTGAAGGCGGTATCGGAATGTCCGGGGATGACGATCCTCGACACCCAGATCGGCAATTGGGGGCAGACGGAAGGCCAGAACATCACCCGTACGTGGATTGCGCGCTACGGGGACCAGTTGAAGGGCGTCTTCGCGCAAAATGACGGCATGGCGCTCGGCGCGGTCGCGGCGTTGCGCGAGAAGGGCTTGGCGGGCAAGGTTCCTGTCACCGGCTCCGACGGATCGAGCGACGTGCTGAAGCTGATCAAGTCCGGCGAGATGCTGTCCAGCATGCGCATCAGCTCGCAATTGCACGGAGCCGTGGCGGCAGCCCTTGCCTACGCGGTGGCCTCGGGAGACCTCAAGATCGGCGACCTGGCGCAAGCGCAGCGCGACTTCTACCTGGTGCAGACGCTTGCGACCAAGGACAATGTCGATGCGATGCTCTCGGCCCAGCCGAATCCGGCCGACTTCTCCTACGACGTGTTGAAGAAGAATTTCTGGGCCCGGTCAAAGGGCCAGATTCCAGTCGGCGTGAACTGAGCCGCATCATGACCCAGGCGCAATTGCACGCCCACGACCCCAGCGCAATGGCTTCCCCGCGTCGCGGGGAAGCCGGAACGCAGCGACGATACGGGCACATCGGGCTCGGTGTCTTGAAGTCGGCCGGCCCCATAGTGTCGCTGCTTTTGATGGTTCTGGTGTTCGCCGGCTTGACCCCGAATTTCGTTTCGACGGCCAATTTGCAGGCGATCCTGGAGTCGGCGGCGGTTCCCGCCGTGGTCGCGATCGGGATGACTTTCGTGCTGGTGCAAGGCTCGATCGACCTGTCGGCCGAGGGAGTGGCTTCGCTCGCCAACATCCTGCTTTCAATCCTGATCGCCAATAGCGTCACCGCGCATGATCTTGGCGCGGGCGCGATCGTGGTGGCGCTGGCCGCGGGTCTGGCCATCGGCGCCCTCAACGGGACACTCTATGCCTATCTGCGGATGCCGTCGCTCATCGTCACGCTTGCGATGTGGTTGATCACGCTCGGCCTGGCAGCTTTGCTCTTCCCCTCGAGGCAACCCCAGATCCTCGACAGCGGCTTTGTCGGGCTGGCCCTGCACAAACATCTGGGCCTCAGCGCGCTGGTGTACCTTGCCGTGGCGCTCGCTTTCGTCGCCTTCATCGTCGAGCGGCGCACCAAGCTTGGCCGTATTGGCTTTGCCATCGGCGCCGACGAAGCGCTTGTCCGTTTGGCCGGCGTGAACGCGAATGCCTACAAGGTCGGCGCCTTTGCCATCTGCGGATGCCTGACCGGACTGGCCGGCATCCTGACCGCGGCGCAGATCGGCGTCGGCAATCCCCTGGCGGGAGAAGGGCTGCTCTTCCCCGGTATTGCCGCTTGCGTGATCGGCGGCACGTTGCTGTCCGGCGGCCGGGGCGGCGTGCTGCATTCACTGGTCGGCGTCCTTGTTCTCGTCACGCTGCGCAACGGGCTCGTGCAGACGGGAGCCAACCCGCTGCTGCAGAAAGCCATCGAAGGAGTGGTGATCGTCGTCGCGGTCGCCGCGTCCACCTGGCACCTGCGGCGCAAGACCCGGGTGGTAAAATGAGCGCGCTGCTGTCACTGCAAAGCATCTCGAAGCGCTTTCCTGGCGTGCTCGCTCTCGACGACATCGACATGGAGCTGCGCCAGCACGAGGTTCTCGGCCTGATCGGTCAGAACGGATCGGGCAAGTCGACTTTGATGAAGATCATCGGCGGCCTTCATCAACCCAGCGCCGGGGAAATGCGTCTGCGCGGTTCGCCCGTGCGCTTCGGCTCTCCCCTGGAGGCGGCGCGAGCGGGCATTGGCCTTGTCCATCAGGAGCAGTCGCTCATCGGCAATCTCACCGTCGCCGAGAACCTTTTCATCGACAAGCCGGCCGACTTCAGCCGCTTCGGATTCTATCGGCGCAGCCGGATGAACGATGCGGCCCGTATCCAGCTGGACAAGGTCGAACTGGATGTCGCGCCGGATACGCCCGTCGAC
Organism: Mesorhizobium sp. M2A.F.Ca.ET.039.01.1.1; assembly: GCF_003998035.1. Taxonomy (NCBI): domain Bacteria; kingdom Pseudomonadati; phylum Pseudomonadota; class Alphaproteobacteria; order Hyphomicrobiales; family Phyllobacteriaceae; genus Mesorhizobium; species Mesorhizobium sp. M2A.F.Ca.ET.039.01.1.1. The sequence continues at coordinate 25,487 of NZ_RZRY01000016.1, forward strand.
CAGCTGACCTTCGCGCAGCGCCAGATGGTCGAACTGGCCAAAGTGCTGTCGCTCGAGGAACTGGTGGAGGGCAATCTTGTCGTCCTGTTCGACGAGCCGACCTCGGTCCTGACGCCGACCGAGATCCAGGCGCTGTTCCGGCAGGTGCGGCGACTGAAGATGCGCTCATCGGTTGTCTTCATCTCGCATCGCATGGACGAGGTGCTTGCGATCTCCGACCGGGTCTATGTGCTTTCCGACGGACGCAATGTCGCCGAAAGAGTGAAGGGTGAGACCGACCCCGACGAGTTGTACGAGCTGATGGTCGGGCGCCAGCGCGCGGGTTCGGTGCTGCCACGGAGCAATCCGCCGGACAAGAACGCGCCGAAGCGGCTGGCAGTGCGTGGCCTGACAGTGCCGGGCAAAGTCGAGGATGTGACCTTCGACGTCGCGTCCGGGGAGATCGTCGGCTTGATCGGCGTCCAGGGATCCGGCGCCGAAGCGGTCTGCCGCGCGATCTTCGGCGTCGAGGACAGCCATAGCGGCCACATCGAATATGAGGGTCGGCCGGTGCGTGTCAGCTGTCCGAGTGGCGCCGTCGGCCTCGGCATAGGCTATGTCCCCGCCGAGCGTAAGGCGGAAGCGCTGATGAAAGGGATGAGTGTCTGCCAGAACATGACCGTTACCTTCGGGTCGGACTATGGCTATGGCGGGCTCTTGCTGTCGAAGCGGCGCGAACGGCGCGAGGCGGCGAATTGGGTTGAGCGGCTCAAGATCAAAACGCCATCGCTCGACCACCGTATCGACCAGCTTTCCGGCGGGAATCAGCAGAAGGCTGTGCTCAGCAAATGGCTTCTGGGTCGCTCGCTGCGGCTCCTGGTGCTCGATCATCCAACCCGCGGCCTCGATCCCGGAGCGCGCGCCGATCTTTTCAACGCGATCCGTCAATTGGCCGAAGACGGCCTGTCGATCGTCTTCGTGGGCGACACGCTGGATGAGATGGTGACGCTCTCGGACACGATCCTGGTGTTGCGGGACGGGAGGCTCAGCCACCGTTTCGACGACGTGCAGACCAAACGGCCGTCGGAGGAGGACATCGTGAGGGCGATGGTGTGAGCACGCTCCGCGACCCTCTCGATCGAGACTGCACCTGGTGGACCTGTCGGAGCCGTTCATGACCCCCGCACTCGCCCGAATGTTCCCGTCCATCCGATCCGCCGGCGACCTGCTGCGTGCTTGCGGACCGGCCATTGTCCTGGTTCTGGTGTTCGCGGCTGTAATCTGGATCGCGCCGGGCATCCTCAAATGGCGCGCGATCAATGCGCTGCTCTTCGATGCGGCGCCACTGCTGATCCTGGTCATCGGCAGCACGCTTCCGGTGCTGCTTGGCTGCATCGACCTGTCGGCGGCCGCCATGGCCTCGTTTTCAGCGGTGATCGTGGCGCTGCTTGTTCCCGAATTCGGTTCAGCCGCCGTGCCCCTGGTGCTTGTTGGAGCGGCAGGGATTGGTGCCACCCAGGGATGGCTGATCGGGCGGCTTCAGATACCTTCCTTCGTGATGACCCTCGGGACGCTTGGCCTGTTTTCCGGCCTTGGCCTTTATCTCAGCAACGCCTCGACCGTCGCCCTCGGATCTGGAGTTGCGCCGCTCGACTTTCTCGGCGGCAGGACGCACGGCATGCCCAATGCATTCCTCGCAGTGGTGGCGGTGTGGATATTCCTGTCCCTTTTGCTGCGTTTCACGCGTCTCGGCAGGGATATCTATGCCTTCGGAGCGGGCGAGCTGGCGGCCTATATGTCGGGCGTCCGGAGCGATCTGATCCGAAGCTGCGCGTTCGCCATCTCGTCGGTCTGCGCCGCCCTGGGAGGGATGATGCTCCTGTCGCAGACCCTCTACAGTGCGCCGACGATGGCCAGCAACCTGCTCTTGCCCGCGCTGGTCGGCGTGGTGGCGGGCGGGACCGCAATCTCGGGCGGGGTAGGCGGCCTTTCGGCAAGCCTGATAGGCGGGCTCACGGCAGTAATGGTCCGTGTCGGCGCTACGATCGCAGGCCTGCCGGGCGCGGCGCAGGACGTCGCCTTCGGCATCATCATCCTGGTCGCGGTCGCCGTTACGACGGATCGGACCAAGATCGGCGTGGTCAAGTGATCCGGGCGGCCGTCAAAAATCATATCTCGGGAGGATTTGATGAGACCTATGGTTCAGCGGCTGGGCTATGTCGCCCTCAACGTGGCGGATATCGAGACCGCGATAGAAGACGCTTCAACGATAGCAGGCGCCCGCGTCGTCGAACGGGAGCGAGATCGAGCCTTGCTGACCTCGAACCAGCGTCACGCTGAGCTTGTCCTGCATGCTGGCGATAGCGACAGCGTTCGATCAATCGGGCTGCAGGCCCACGATGGCGAGGCGGTCGCCGCGGTGCGCATCCGCGCCGAACAGACAGGCCTCAAAATTCTGTCCGAGCGTCCGTCGCTTGCATGCATCGAGCGTTCCGTCACGTTCGCGACCAGCGAGGGCCACGTCTTTGAGGTCCACACGCCAATGCCGCTGACGCAGCCGGTCCGTCACACGGGCCCGGGCATCCGTCCCCGCTGCCTCGATCACGTGAACCTGTCGAGCAGGAATTCGGAGGCGATCAGCCGGGAGCTCGAGGCCGTTCTGGGGCTTCGACAGTCCGAGCGGACCACCGGCCATGAAATCGTGTGGATGCGGGCGGCTGACAACCGGCACCACACGGTCGCGACCGTCAAAGGACCGAGCGGATTGCACCACTTCAGCTGGGAGTTCGCCAGCTTCGACGATTTCAAGCGCCTGGGAGACACACTTGACGCACAGGGGCGCTTCCTTGTCTGGGGACCTGGCCGCCATGGTGCCGGCGACAATCTGTTCGCCTATTACATCGACCGGTCCGGGTTCATGGTGGAATGCATCGCCGAAATGGAGGTGATCGAGGACGAGAAGCATCAGGCAAGGATTGCCGACCCGGGCGAGAACCTATCAAATCCCAAGGTCGTGAACCGCTGGGGCGCGCTGCCGCCCCGCCTTTGGATGGAACATTTCACGCCGTTCGCAGCGCCAACCGCTGCCTGAAATCGCGAGGAAAGGCCATGGATTTGCAAGACGCCGACCCTGCTGATGAGGTTCGCCGCGTCATCGAGGACCTCGAGCAGAGACGCTATTCGGCAATGCTGGCGTCCGATGTCGCGACGCTTTCGGATATTCTAGATGACGAACTGGTCTACACGCACTCCTTCGGAGAACGTGACGACAAGGCGGGGTACCTGAAAAAGGTCGAAAGTCGGTTCTTCGTCTATCATGAAATCCATCACAGCAGCGATCGCGTCATCGTGCGTGAAAGCTTGGCCGTCGTCGCCGGCACCATGCGCGCGAAGGCGACCGTTGGAACCGCGAGCCGTGAGATCGACAATTCCTGCATGGCGGTCTGGGGAAAAAGCAATGACCGGTGGCGTCTGATCGCCTATCAGCCGACACCCTTTCGGAAGTAGTTAGATCGTATCATTGACTTAAAAATATATTTTTTGTAACGATGTGTGAGGTTCGACGGAAGTGAGGACGTCGGATGCGACGGGTGGAGGATGAACAATGACGGCAATTCGCAAGCGGCAGCTTGAGGCGGGCGGCGAGGGCATTCTCGGCATCCACTCCGTCAACCATTTCGTGCTGGCCGTTCCCGACCTCAAGGAGGCCGAGCGCTTTCATCAGGCTTTCGGTCTCGACGTGGTGAACCATCGCTCGGGCTATGCGGTGCGCACGGAAGGGATCGACCACGACTGGGGCTTCTTTGTCCAAGGCTCGCGCAAGCAGCTGCAGCATCTGTCCTTCGGCGTCTTCGACGAGGATTTCCAACGCTTCAAACTGCATCTGGAGGCCAAGGGGATGGAGCTGTTGCCGCCGCCCAAGGGCTTCGAGTCCAATGGATTGTGGTTCCGCGACCACGACGGCAATCTCATCGAGCTGATCGTCGCCGCCAAGACGTCGCCCGACTTTAAGGCGCAGTCGGGGCATGCCTCAACGCCCGCCGGCGTTGTCGCCGCGCCGCTGCGCAGCAAGGCGGCGAAGGTTCGCCCGACCCGGCTTGCCCACATCCTGATCTTCACCCGTGACGTCCAGAAGGCGATCGACTTCTACACCGAGGTCCTGGGCATGGGCCTGTCCGACCGTTCGGGAGACAACATCGCATTCCTGCATGGCCGCCACGGCAGCGACCATCACATGCTTGCCTTCGTCAAATCATCGGCGCCTGGCCTGCACCATACAAGCTGGGATGTGCCGCTGATAGACAATGTCGGGCAAGGTGCGATGCAGATGGCCGACAAGGGTTTTTCCAGAGGCTGGGGACTGGGGCGGCACGTGCTGGGCTCGAATTTCTTCCACTATATCCGCGACCCTTGGGGCAGCTACGCCGAGTACTCTTGCGACATCGACTACATCCCGGCCGAGATGGATTGGGAGTCCAAGGATCACGATCCGGAGGATTCATTTTACATCTGGGGGCCGACCCCGCCGGATGACTTCGCCCGCAACTATGAGGCTGAGTAGGCGGAACGGGCTTTTCGAAACCATTGCAGCCCGTCGGCACAAAAATGGCTCCGGCCGCAAAGAACGCAGAGCGAAGGAAATTGCATGACTAGAATACTGAAGTTGGGTCGGTCCGCGGAAGCCAAGGCAACCGATGCCAGCGCCGTCCGCAGCGCGGTCGAGAGTGTTCTCATCGACGTCGAGGCCCGTGGCGACGCGGCTTTGCGGGAGCTGTCGCAGAAGTTTGACCGGTGGTCGCCGCCGTCCTTTCGTCTTTCGCAGGACGAGATCGATGGATGCGTTGACGCGCTGTCTTCCCGCCAGCTGGACGATATTCGGTTTGCGCAGGCGCAGATCCGCCGCTTTGCGGAAGTCCAGAAGGCCGCGCTCAAGGATGTCGAGGTCGAGACACTGCCCGGCGTGGTGCTCGGCCACCGCAACATTCCCATGAATTCGGTCGGCTGCTACGTGCCGGGAGGCAAGTATCCGCTTGTGGCATCCGCTCATATGGGGATCGTCACCGCCAAGGTGGCCGGCGTGAAGCGGGTTATCGCCATGACGCCGCCGTTGCAGGGAAGACCGGCCCCGGCCGTCATCGCAGCCATGGCACTGGCGGGCGCCGACGAGATTTATGTGCTGGGCGGCATCCAGGCGGTGGCCGCGATGGCGATCGGCACCGAGACGATAGCGCCGGTCGACTTCCTGGTCGGGCCGGGAAACGCCTATGTGGCCGAAGCGAAGCGGCAGCTGTTCGGCCGCGTCGGCATAGACCTGCTCGCCGGGCCGACGGAAACGCTGGTGATCGCGGACGACACGGCCGATGCGGAGCTCTGCGCCACGGATCTGCTTGGGCAGGCCGAGCATGGCCCGAACTCGCCGGCCATCCTGCTGACCACGTCGGAGCAACTTGCGACGCAAACGATGGCCGAAGT
>NZ_RZRY01000170.1:0-10455 GCF_003998035.1 Mesorhizobium sp. M2A.F.Ca.ET.039.01.1.1
CATCTACGCCCGCTCGCTCAACCAGGACGCCTATATGCGGGCGCTGGAGCGCTCCGAAATGGTCTTCGGCATCGGCCCGGCAGGCACCGGCAAGACCTATCTGGCGGTGGCGCATGCGGCGATGCTGCTCGAACGCGGCATGGTCGAGCGCATCGTGCTGTCGCGCCCCGCGGTCGAGGCCGGCGAGCGGCTGGGCTTCCTGCCCGGCGACATGAAGGAGAAGGTGGACCCCTATCTGCGGCCGCTCTACGACGCGCTCTACGACATGATGCCGGCCGACAAGGTCGAGCGGGCGATCGCGGCCGAAGTGATCGAGATCGCGCCGCTAGCCTTTATGCGTGGCCGCACGCTGGCGCATGCGGCGGTGATCCTCGACGAGGCGCAGAACACCACGCCGATGCAGATGAAGATGTTCTTGACCCGTCTCGGCGAGAACTCGCGCATGATCGTCACCGGCGACCCGACCCAGATCGACCTGCCGCCCAACACCAAGTCGGGGCTGGTCGAGGCGCTGCGCATCCTCGACGGCGTGCCTGGCATCGTCACCGTCCGCTTCAACGAAGGCGACGTGGTGCGCCACCCATTGGTTGCCGAGATCGTCAAGGCCTATGACCGCGACGGCAAGCTGGCGCGGGGCCTGGGCGCCGAAAGCTGATCAAAAGGCTATATGGCTGACAATCCAGCATTAAGCGGCGAGACGCCGGTCAATATCGATATTTTCGTCGAGGCCGGCAATTGGCCTGCCGAAGCCGAGCTGACGCGCCTGGTCGATCGCGCCGTTGCGGCCGCCTTTGCCGAAACAGGGGCGACCGGCGTCTCCGAGCTCAGCGTCGTCTTTTCCGACGATGCTCACATCCGGACGCTCAACGCCGAATGGCGCGGCAAGGACAAGCCAACCAACGTCTTGTCTTTTCCGGCTTTTCCGTTTCCGAAGGGCGGCAAGCTGCCGCCGATGCTGGGCGACATCGTGCTGGCTTCCGAGACGGTGGCGCGCGAGGCCGCACTGGAAGACAAGCCGTTTGAGAACCATATCACCCATCTCGTTATTCATGGCCTACTGCACTTGCTGGGTCATGATCACGAGACCGACGCCGAGGCGGAGGAGATGGAAGCGATCGAGCGCGCAGCGCTTGCGAGGCTTGCCATTCCCGATCCCTACGCGTAACAAAAAAGCTCAATTGACCTGATGGCGATGAACGACACACCAGAAACTGCCGCCCGCCCGGACGCCGGCAGTGCTGCCAAGCCTTCCGAAAAAACGGAAGAGGGCTCGAGTCCGAGTATTCCCACCGGCAGCGCGGCCGCGGAGCCGACGCATGCCGGTCCTTCGCTCTTCGACCGCGTGCTCGGCCTGTTCCGGCACCGCAACGGCACTAGCCTGCGCGAGGAGATCGCCGGCGCGCTTGCCGAAACGACGACCGATGCGGGCGCCTTCTCGCCCGGCGAACGCGCCATGCTCAACAACATCCTGCGCCTGCGCGAAGTGCGGGTCGAGGACGTCATGGTGCCGCGCGCCGATATCGAGGCGGTCGAGATCAACACCACGCTTGGCGACCTGCTCGGCCTTTTCGAGCAGTCCGGCCATTCGCGCATGCCGGTCTATTCCGAGACGTTGGACGATCCGCGCGGCATGGTCCACATTCGCGATGTGCTCGCCCACATTACCAAGGTCGCCCGCGTCAAGAAGGGCCGCACCAGGGCGAAGGCGCTGGTGACGGCGGCGCTCGACCTTGCGCAGGTCGATCTCGCGCGCACCATCGGCGAGCTCAATCTGATCCGCCAGGTGCTGTTTGTGCCGCCCTCGATGCTGGCCTCCGACCTCATGGGCCGCATGCAGACGACGCGCACGCAGATGGCCCTGGTCATCGACGAATATGGCGGCACCGACGGCCTCGCCTCGCTGGAAGACATCGTCGAGATGGTGGTCGGCGACATCGAGGACGAGCATGACGACGACGAGCCGATGATCACGCAGACCGGCGACGGCGTCTTCGTCGTCGACGGCAAGGCCGAGATCGACGAGGTCGCCAAGATGATCGGCGAGGATTTCGCCGCCGGCGAGCATGGCGAATATGTCGACACGATCGGCGGCATGATCTTCAACACGCTCGGCCGGGTCCCGGCCAGGGGCGAAGTCGTGCAAGCCATTCCCGGCTTCGAGTTCCACGTGCTCGACGCCGACCCGCGCCGCGTCAAGCGCGTGCGCATCGTGCAGAGCCCGAAGGGCGAGCGGCAGCGCCGCCGCGCCGCCCGCACCGAGCAGGCCTGACCCCCTGAGCAATTCCAGGAAAAGTGCGTAGCGGTTTTCCATCCGGAATGCGTAAAAAAGAACGTGGAGCGGCATGCCGACCGACGATCCGTTCAAGCATGCGGTCCTGGGCTCAGGCCTCTTCTACCGCGATCCGCGCGCGGCTTTGTCCTTTCTGCAAGCGGCCTTTGGTTTTGAGCCTAGCATGCTGGTGAGCGATCCCGACGGTCGGCTCGTGCATGCCGAAATGCGCTTCGGCGACGGCTATATCATCGTCGATTCCGAATGGGATGAGCGTATCGCCAGTCCCGCCTCCGTCGGCGGCAAGAACACGCAAGCCGTCTATGTCCGTCTGCAGCAGGATATCGACGCTCATTGCGAGAAAGCGCGCGCGGCAGGCGCGGAGATCGTCGAGGAGCCCGCCGATCATTTCTACGGCGAGCGCCAATATCGCGCCCGCGACCCCGAAGGCCATGTCTGGACATTCACCCGCACCGTACGCGTCGTGCCGAAGGACGAGGCCGAGCGACTGACCGGCCTGCGGATCGAGGGCTGGCACAGATAGCGCTACGGTGTATCAGGCGGCGCTTATCTGGGTTTGGATCGCGCGGCGTGGCCTGTTAAACCTCTAACTCCCTGATTCGCGCGACTTGGGAAGCTGGATGCAGCGCTTTGCCGGCCGGATAATTCTGCTGTGGGGGTGGCGGCGGGCGCTGGTGGCCTTTGCCGCCGGAGCGCTGGCGGTGCTTGCCCAGGCGCCTTACGATTTCTTCGCGGTCTGCTTCGTCTCGTTCCCGGTTCTGGTCTGGCTGCTCGACGGCGCCACCGGCGAGGCTTCCGATGGCTGGTTCAGGCGCCTGCGGCCGGCTTTCGCTACCGGGTGGTGGTTCGGCTTCGGCTACTTCCTCGCCGGCCTGTGGTGGATCGGCCAGGCATTGCTGGTCGAGGCCGACAGCTTCGCCTGGGCTTTGCCCTTCGCCGTCGTCGGTATCCCCTTTGCGCTCGCCTTCTTCTATGGCTTCGCCACCGTGGTGGCGCGGCTGTTCTGGAGCAGCGACATCGGCCGCATCGCCGCGCTTGCCTTCGGGTTCAGCCTTGCTGAATGGCTGCGCGATTTCCTCTTCACCGGCTTTCCCTGGAACGCCGTCGGATACACGGCGATGCCGGTGCCGCTGCTGATGCAGAGCGTGTCGGTGACCGGCATGATCGGCATGAACGCGCTCGCCGTCTTCGTGTTTTCGCTGCCCGCGCTGGTCGCGGCGCGCCGGCATCTGAGGCTGGGCCTTGCCCTGTTCGTCATCCTCGTCGCTGGCCATGTCGGCTTCGGCTACGCCCGGCTCGCGGCCCCGGTCGAGCCGGCCCGCTCGATCGATGTTCGCATCGTCCAGCCCTCGGTCGATCTCAGCGAAAAGTGGGACGCCTCGGTGCGCGACCGCATCTTCGCAACTTTACTGGGGATATCGGGGAAAGCGCCGGAAGAAGGCCATGCCAAGCCGCAGCTTATTTTGTGGCCGGAAACATCGGTGCCCTTCCTGTTCACCGAGCGTCCGGAAGCGCTCACGGCTCTGGGCGACATGCTGGCCGAGGGCCAGATGCTGATTGCCGGCGTCGTGCGCGAGGAAGGCGGATCGGCGAGCGCCGGCAGCCGCTATTACAATTCCGTGGTGGCGATCAACGACAAAGGCGAGATCGTCGATGCCGTCGACAAGGTGCATCTGGTGCCCTTCGGCGAATACCTGCCCTTCGCCGATCTTTTCCAACGCTTCGGCATAGGCCAGCTCGTTGCCGGACCGATGAATTTCGCCGCCGGCAACGAGCGGCATCCGATCAGTCTGCCGGGCGGCCTGCGTGCCGCGCCGTTCATCTGCTACGAGGTGATCTTTCCCGATCTCGTCGCCGCCGACGCTGCGTCATCTGACGTGATCGTGAACGTCACCAACGACGCCTGGTTTGGTGACACGCCAGGCCCGTATCAGCATTTCAGGCAGGCGCAGATTCGCGCGGTGGAGAATGGATTGCCGCTGCTGCGCGCGGCCAACAACGGCATCTCCGCAATTGTCGATTCGCGCGGGCGCATCATCGATGCGCTTGCCGTCAACGCGCGCGGCGCCATCGACGCGCATGTGCCGGTTTCTGGGCGCGCCCTCCTGTCTCCCGAACAGCGGCATTTTAACGGATTGCTGATCATGTTGCTGTTTGCGCTGATGGCCTTCACCTTGAATGTAAGGCAGCGGCTACGGGTGAATTGACAGTCGGCACATTAGAAACTCATACTGTAACGCCTAAAATTTTTCGAAGTCGGTTGGAGGGTTCTGTTGGGGCAGGTGGCTCCGGCTTCATATGGGCGGAACAAAATAGAAAAAGCCGGAAAAATTCGGCGAGGAAAAAATGACAGAAGAGAACAAGAAGAAGCCGAATCCGATCGACATTCATGTCGGGAGTCGCATCCGGCTGCGTCGCAATATGCTTGGAATGAGCCAGGAAAAGCTGGGTGAAAATCTCGGCATCACCTTTCAGCAGATCCAGAAGTATGAGAAGGGCACGAACAGGGTTGGCGCCAGCCGTCTGCAGGCGATCGCCTCCATCCTGAGCGTTCCCGTCGCCTTCTTTTTCGAGGATGCCCCGGGCGAGGAGACCGGTGGCGGCAATCGGGGATTTGCCGAAGACTCCTCGATGGCCTTCGCCATCGAATTCTGCGGTAGTCCCGAAGGGCTTCAGCTTAACCGGGCTTTTGTCAAGATCGGCGACGTGAAGGTGCGCCGCCGCATCATCGATCTGGTGAAGGCGCTCTCCGCCGAGGACGCCGATTGATTTTTACCTATGCCGCCGGCGGCGCCCCGCCGCTGGTGGCATAGCCGGCTTGCCTACATTCATGCCAGATCCGTCGCGCCGCTTGACGAGCGGCGCCCGGCACCGCTAACACGTGGCGCGCCAAAAATCGGCAACCTGCCGATTTTTTTTCAAGAGGGGACACCCGTGACGCGGCAGAATTATCTCTTCACCTCGGAATCCGTCTCCGAGGGTCATCCCGACAAAGTTTGTGACCGCATCTCCGACGAAATCGTCGATCTGGTCTATCGCGAAGCCAAGAAGACAGGCATGGATCCGTGGAAGGTCCGCGTCGCCTGCGAAACGCTGGCCACCACCAACCGCGTCGTCATCGCCGGCGAGGTCCGCGTCCCCGACACGCTTTTGAAGAAGGACAAGGCCGGCAACGTCCTCAAGGATGCGTCCGGCCACCCCGTGGTCAACCCGGCCAAGTTCAAGTCGGTCGCCCGCAAGGCGATCCGCGAGATCGGCTACGAGCAGTCCGGCTTCCACTGGAAGACCGCCAAGATCGACGTGCTGCTGCACGGCCAGTCGCCCGATATCGGCCAGGGCGTCGACAACGCCGCCGACCGCCAGGGCGAGGAGGGTGCCGGCGACCAGGGCATCATGTTCGGTTACGCCTGTCGCGAGACGCCCGACCTGATGCCGGCGCCGATCTATTACAGCCACAAGATCCTCGAACTGCTTGCCGCCGCGCGCCATGAAGGCAATGGCGAGGCCGGCAAGCTCGGCCCGGACGCCAAGAGCCAGGTCACCGTGCGCTATGCCGACGGCAAGGCGGCGGAAGTCACGCAGATCGTGCTCTCCACCCAGCATCTCGATGCCAGCTGGGACTCCAAGAAGGTCCGCAAGGTCGTCGAGCCCTATATCCGCGAGGCGCTTGGCGACCTGAAGATCGCCGAGGACTGCAACTGGTACATCAACCCGACCGGCAAGTTCGTCATCGGCGGGCCTGACGGCGATGCCGGCCTCACCGGCCGCAAGATCATCGTCGACACCTATGGCGGCGCGGCACCGCACGGTGGCGGCGCCTTCTCGGGCAAGGACACCACCAAGGTCGACCGTTCGGCGGCCTATGCGGCGCGCTACCTTGCCAAGAACGTGGTGGCGGCCAAGCTCGCCGACCGCTGCACCATCCAGCTCTCCTACGCCATCGGCGTCGCCCAGCCGCTGTCGGTCTATGTCGACCTGCACGGCACCGGCAAGGTCGAGGAATCGAAGCTCGAGGAGGCGCTGCGCAAGGTGATGGACCTGTCGCCGTCGGGCATCCGCCGTCATCTCGACCTCAACAAGCCGATCTACGCAAAAACCTCGTCCTACGGCCATTTCGGCCGCAAGGCCGGTCGCGACGGTTCCTTCTCCTGGGAGAAGACCGATCTCGCCAAGGCGCTCAAGGACGCCGTCGCCGCCTGACGCCAGCTAACGCAAAGGATAGGCCGAGCCGGGCGACCGAAGGATTCTTCGGTCGCCGGCACGGCAAGACCATACGCCCGCAGCAGGCGATCGCCCTCGAAAGCGGCCTGCGCGAATACCGGCTCGACCTGACGGCGCAAGCGCCGGCTGACCTCAGCACCTTGTTCAAGGCGGAGGTTTCGGCACTTCAGCTGGAGATCGGCTTTGGCGGCGGCGAGCATCTTCTGCACCGCGCCAAGGAAGCGCAGGGGACCGGCTTCATTGGCGTCGAGCCCTTCGTCAACGGCATGGCCAAGATGATGACGGCGCTTGCCAAGAACCCGCTTGGCAATCTCAGGGTCTATGACGACGACGCCACGCGCCTGCTCGATTGGCTGCCGTCGGGCTCGCTCGACGGCATCGACCTGCTCTATCCCGATCCGTGGCCGAAGAAGAAGCACTGGAAGCGCCGCTTCGTCGGTGCCGCCAATCTCGGCCGCTTTGCCCGCGTCCTGAAGCCGGGCGGCAGGTTCCGCTTCGCCTCCGATATCGACAGCTATGTGAACTGGACTCTGCTTGCCTGCCGCGCTCACGGCGGCTTCGCATGGCAGGCTGGAGAGGCTGCGGATTGGCATAGACCTTATGAGGGTTGGCCCGGCACGCGTTACGAGGCCAAGGCCATCCGCGAAGGACGGCGGCAGGCTTATCTGACCTTTATCCGGAAATAGGTAGCCCGAGTCTCTGTATTGCATTTAGCGCTACAGGCTGCTGCATTGCCGATAAGGAGACAGCTATGGCCGCCCCGATCGAACGCAAGGAATACCGGATTTTGATGCGCCTGCCGGAAGCGGATGCGGCGATGATCGATCGCGCCGCCGGTCTCCGCGGCCGCTCCCGCGCGGATTTCGTGCGCGATGCCGCCGTGCGCGCGGCCGAGGATGTGCTGATGGACAACCGCCTTGTCCGCATGAGCCCGGAAGGGTTCGCTGCGTTCATGGAAGTCCTGTCGGCTGCGGCTGCTCCGTTTCCTGATATGGTGGAACTGGCGAAGCGGCCCGCTCCCTGGGAAGCTGGTATACCACGAAGCGCTGACCAGTGGCTTTGTTAGTTCCCAAACCGCTTACCGCAGTTCCACGGCGTGTCCAGATTTTCCGCTGGGGAGCCTCCATTGACGAACCACCCTGGTTCCACCACATTCATTGTGAACCACAATGGAGACGGGATGATGAGCGCCTTCACCGTACGGCTTCCCGATGAGACCGTGGCCAAGCTCGACCAATTGGCCGAAAAGGTGGATCGCTCACGCTCCTACGTGGCGGCCCAAGCGATCGAAGACTATGTCGCCAGGGAAGAATGGCAACTTGCCGAGATCGAGGCCGGCCTCGAGGAAGCTGATCGAGGGGAATTTGCAAGTGAGAAGGATCTGGCCGGCGTCATAGCGAAATACGTCAAGCCGGCCTCCGGGCGATGAAGCGGATCCGCTGGACAGAGCGCGCCGTGCGCCGTCTCGACCAGATTGGCGGTTTCATCGAAAAGGACAATCCAACAGCCGCGGCACGGGTCGTTGCCCGCATTGTTTCTGTCGTGGACAATCTTGCCGAACATCCGGCGATGGGCCGCGTCGGGCGGGTGAAAGGGACACGAGAGCTGGTCTTGGCTGATATCCCGTACATAATTCCCTACCGTGTTGTCGGCGACGAGATCGAGATACTCACGGTGATGCATGCAGCCCAGCGATGGCCACGCCAGCTGTAGATGCCGCTAGCCTTTTGCCTGCAGGCTTGAAACACCGGCGCCAATCGTCTATATCAGCCTCAAATTCTTGGTCGGTATGACGAAGAGTGGGTCCACCCGGTCCCGCTCTTTTTTATTACCTGCCGGCCGGAAGCCAAAAGCGACAGGGATTCAATGACTGCAGCGGCAAGCGAGGCCGACGACCGTATCATCCGCGAAAGCGGCATCGATGCGCGCATTGCGCTGATCATGCAGCCGGTGCTCAAGGCCATCGGCTTCCGTCTCGTGCGGGTGCAGTTGACCGGTCAGAATGGGCTGACGCTGCAGATCATGGCCGAGCGCGAGGACGGCACCATGACCGTCGAGGATTGCGAAGAGGTCAGCCGCGCGGTGTCGCCGGCCCTCGATGTCGAGGATCCGATCGAAAAGGCGTATCATCTTGAAGTGTCCTCGCCGGGTATCGACCGGCCGCTGGTGCGCAAGTCGGATTTCACCACCTGGACCGGTCACCTGGTCAAGCTGGAGACGTCCGTCCTCGTCGGTGACCGCAAGCGCTTCAAGGGCAAGATCGCCGAGGCCGACGCCGATGGCATCCTTATCGAGCGCGACAAGGCGGCCTATGGCGAGGAGCCGACGGTGCGCGTGCCTTATGACGCGATCGCCGAGGCCCGGCTGGTGTTGACCGACGATCTCATCCGCGATGCCCTGTCGAAGGACAACCGGGCGCGCAAGGAAGCAAGGAAACGCCGCGGCGAAGCGGAAGACGCCGCCGAGGAAAACGAAACCGAACAGGAAAGTTGATAGCGCCGCCGGGCCGCGTGTCCGAGGCGAAATCGGGAGAAAGACAATGGTTGTAAGCGCCAATAGGCTTGAACTGCTGCAGATCGCCGACGCGGTCGCGCGTGAAAAGTCGATCGACAAGTCGATCGTCATCGCCGCCATGGCCGATGCGATCCAGAAGGCGGCGCGCTCGCGCTACGGCCAGGAGACCAACATCCGCGCCGACATCAACCCGAACACCGGTGAGATGAAGCTGCAGCGGCTGATGGAAGTGGTCGATAAGGTTGAGGACTACGCCACGCAGATCGCGCTTTCCACGGCGCGCGAGCGCAACCCCGACGCCCAACTCGGCGACTTCATCGCCGAGCAGCTGCCGCCGATGGATTTCGGCCGTATCGCCGCCCAATCGGCCAAGCAGGTCATCGTGCAGAAGGTGCGCGAGGCCGAACGCGATCGCCAGTATGACGAATACAAGGATCGCATCGGCGAGATCGTCAACGGCACCGTCAAGCGCGTCGAATATGGCAACGTCATCGTCGATCTCGGCCGCGGCGAGGCGATCATCCGCCGCGACGAGCTGATCCCGCGCGAGAACTATAAGTATGGCGACCGCGTCCGCGCCTATGTCTACGACGTGCGCCGCGAGCAGCGCGGCCCGCAGATCTTCCTGTCGCGCACCCATCCGCAATTCATGGCCAAGCTCTTCACCATGGAAGTGCCGGAAATCTATGACGGCATCATCGAGATCAAGTCGGTCGCTCGCGACCCCGGCTCGCGCGCCAAGATCGCCGTCATCTCGCGCGATTCCTCGATCGATCCGGTCGGCGCCTGCGTCGGTATGCGCGGCAGCCGCGTCCAGGCGGTGGTCGGCGAATTGCAGGGAGAGAAGATCGACATCATTCCGTGGTCGCCTTCGGCCGCTTCCTTCATCGTCAACGCGCTGCAGCCGGCCGAGGTCGCCAAGGTGGTGCTCGACGAGGATGCCGAGCGCATCGAGGTGGTGGTGCCGGACGACCAGCTCTCGCTGGCCATCGGCCGCCGCGGCCAGAACGTCCGCCTGGCCTCGCAGCTCACCGGCTGGGATATCGACATCCTGACCGAGCAGGAAGAGAGCGAGCGCCGCCAGAAGGAATTCGTCGAGCGTTCGGCACTGTTCATGGAAGCCCTCGATGTCGACGAGATGGTCGGCCAGGTGCTTGCCTCCGAAGGCTTCACCAGCGTCGAGGAAGTCGCCTATGTCGACTCGGGCGAAATCTCCTCCATCGACGGCTTCGACGAGGACACCGCTTCGGAAATCCAGACCCGCGCCCGCGAATATCTGGAGAAGATCGAGGCCGAGCATGACGAAAAGCGCAAGGCGCTGGGCGTCAAGGACGAGCTGCGCGAGATCCCCGGCGTCACCACCGCCATGATGGTGACGCTCGGCGAGGACGGCGTGAAGACGATCGAGGACTTCGCCGGCTATGCCGCCG
>NZ_RZRY01000171.1:0-10453 GCF_003998035.1 Mesorhizobium sp. M2A.F.Ca.ET.039.01.1.1
GGCCGTGACCGCGTTGACGGCGGTGGCGAGCTTTGCCGCCTGGCCGAGCACCGCCGCGCCATCCGTGCGCGCCAGCGCGCCCTGGCCGACGATGATCAGCGGATGCGTGGCCTTGCTCAGCACCTCGAAGAATTTGCCGTTGCCGTCAGCGAGATCCTTCAGCGATTCCGGCCCGGCGCCGATCAGTTCATAGTCGTAGCGTGTGTCGCCGATCTCGCCGATCACGCCAACCGGCAGGTTGCCGACGCGCCAGCGCTTGCGGATGCGGGCATTGAGCACCGAAGCCTCGAAGCGCGGATTGGCGCCGATGATCAGCACCGCGTCGGCCTGCTCGATGCCTTCGATGGTCGGGTTGAAGATGTAGCTGGCGCGGCCGAGCGACGGATCGAGCGCGGCGCCATCCTGGCGGCAGTCGATGTTCTTCGATCCGAGCGCGTTGATCAGAAGCTTCAGCGCGTAGATTTCCTCGACGGCCGCGAGATCGCCGGCAATGGCGCCGATGCGCTCGGGCGCGGTCTTCGACACCTCGTCCTTGATCGCCGCGAAGGCTTCCGCCCAGCTTGCCGGAGCGAGCTTGCCGTTCTTGCGCACATAGGGGCGGTCGAGGCGCTGCGTGCGCAGGCCGTCCCAGATGAAGCGGGTCTTGTCGGAGATCCACTCCTCGTTCACCGCCTCGTTGACGCGCGGCAGGATGCGCATCACTTCACGACCTCTGGAATCGACGCGGATCGCCGAGCCGACTGCATCCATGACGTCGATCGATTCGGTCTTGGTCAATTCCCACGGCCGCGCCTGGAAGGCGAATGGCTTGGAGGTCAGCGCGCCGACCGGGCACAGATCGATGACATTGCCCTGCAGCTCCGACGTCATCGCCTGTTCGAGATAGGTGGTGATCTCGGCATCCTCGCCGCGGCCGATCAGGCCGAGCTCGGAGATGCCGGCGACTTCGGTGGTGAAGCGGACGCAGCGCGTGCAGTGGATGCAGCGGTTCATCACCGTCTTGACCAGCGGGCCGATATACTTGTCTTCGACCGCGCGCTTGTTCTCGTGATAGCGCGAGGAATCGACGCCGAACGCCATCGCCTGGTCCTGCAGGTCGCACTCGCCGCCCTGGTCGCAGATCGGGCAATCCAGCGGATGGTTGATCAGCAGGAACTCCATCACGCCTTCGCGGGCCTTCTTGACCATCGGCGTGTTGGTGAAGATTTCCGGCGGCTCGCCATTCGGGCCGGGGCGCAGGTCGCGCACGCCCATGGCGCAAGACGCCTGCGGCTTGGGCGGGCCGCCCTTCACCTCGATCAGGCACATGCGGCAATTGCCGGCGATCGACAGCCGCTCATGGAAGCAGAAGCGCGGCACTTCCGCGCCGGCGTCCTCGGCCGCCTGCAGCAGCGTGTAATGGTCGGGTACCGTGATCTCTTTCCCGTCGACCTTTAGCTTTGCCATTCGCCTCAAACCCTCGCGGATGTCCGCAATCTATCTTCCGGGCGCGGTTTGCACCGCGCCCGGCTTTTCAAATCACTTCGCGGCGAGCGCCGCCGCCTGCGCAGTCCAGTCGTCGCGGCCGATGCGGCCGGCAAGCGACAGATAATCTTCCACCCAGGCGATCTCTTGCGACGTCCAGGCCGCGATCTGCTCATAGGTCCAGATACCGAGACCGTTGAGCACCTTCTCCAGTTTCGGTCCGATACCCGAAATCGCCTTCAGGTCCGACGGCTTCGCCGGCTTGTCGACGGCCTTCGGCTGCCTGAAATCCTCGGGCATCAATGCGGCCGCTGCCGGCTGGGCGACAATATCGGCCCCGGTCGTGTCGAGAGCCTTCTCGGTCGCGTTCACCGCGATATCGGTCACGTCCCTGGCAAAGGTCTGCGCCTCGGCGATCAGGGTCTCGGTCGCCTTGCGCGCCTTGGACGCATTGGCGACCGCTTCGCTCTGCGCCTCGAGATCGTCGAGGAAAGGCTGGAACATGCGCTGCGAAGCTTCCAGCGCGCCGGTGAAGGCGCCCATCCACATGCCGACGGCATGGTTGGCAAAACCAATGCCCAGCGCCGACATCGCCGCCGCGCCCGCGACCGGATGCGCCAGAAGGTTGACGGCGCTGGCCATCTCCTTCGGCATCATCTTGGTCAGGTCCTGGTTCATCTTCTCGAGCTGGTCCAAATCAGGCATGAACGGATAGGGTATCGAATACGGCGCCATAGAGTTCTCCTGGTCGTTTTTCGTATGCCCCGCCCCTGCTTTCCGTCTCGGGCTTGCGCCCGTATTTCGAAGTCTTATTCCGCCGCCACCATCACCGGCTCGACCCGGTGCGCGTTGCGCGAAAACTCGTCGATGCGGCGTTCCACCTCGCCGCGGAAATGTCGCATCAAGCCCTGGATCGGCCAGGCCGCCGCGTCGCCCAGCGCGCAGATCGTGTGGCCCTCGACCTGCTTGGTGACATCGAGCAGCATGTCGATCTCGCGCTTCTGCGCTTCGCCGCGCACCAGCCGCTCCATCACCCGCCACATCCAGCCGGTGCCTTCGCGGCACGGCGTGCACTGGCCGCAGCTCTCATGCTTGTAGAAGTAGGACAGCCTGGCGATCGCCTTCACGATATCCGTCGACTTGTCCATGACGATGACGGCAGCCGTGCCGAGGCCGGATTTCAGGTCGCGCAGCGCATCGAAATCCATCGGCGCGTCCATGATCTGCTCGGCCGGCACCAGCGGCACCGAAGCGCCGCCCGGGATGACTGCCAGCAGATTGTCCCAGCCGCCGCGGATGCCGCCGCAATGCGTCTCGATCAGCTCCCGGAACGGGATCGACATCGCTTCTTCGAAGGTGCACGGATTGTTGACGTGGCCGGAGACGCAGAACAGCTTGGTGCCGGCATTGTTCGGCCGGCCGAAGGACGAGAACCAGGCCGCGCCCCGGCGCAGGATGGTCGGCGCCACCGCGATCGATTCGACATTGTTGACGGTGGTTGGGCAGCCATAGAGGCCGACATTGGCCGGGAATGGCGGCTTCAGCCGCGGCTGGCCCTTCTTGCCTTCTAGGCTTTCGAGCAGCGCCGTCTCCTCGCCGCAGATATAGGCGCCGGCGCCGTGATGCATATAGACGTCGAAGTCGTAGCCGGACGTGTTGTTCTTGCCGATCAGCTTGGCCGCGTAAGCCTCGTCGATGGCGCGCTGGAGCGCCTCGCGCTCGCGGATGAACTCGCCGCGCACATAGATGTAGGCCGCGACTGCGCCCATGGCGAAGCCGGCAACCAGCGCGCCCTCGACCAGTGTGTGCGGATCGTTGCGCAGGATGTCGCGGTCCTTGCAGGTGCCGGGTTCGGATTCGTCGGCATTGATGACCAGATAGCTCGGACGGCCGTCGCTCTGCTTGGGCATGAACGACCACTTCAGTCCGGTCGGGAAGCCGGCGCCGCCGCGGCCGCGCAACCCGCTAGCCTTCATCTCATTGACGATCCAGTCGCGGCCCTTGGCGATGAGACCGGGCGTATCGTCCCAGATGCCGCGCGACTGCGCGCCGGCCAGCGACTTGTCGAAGAGGCCGTAGATGTTGGTGAAGATGCGGTCTTTGTCCTGAAGCATTTGTCGTCCCTCAGACCGGCTTCTTGCCGAAGACGCGGATGTATTCGGCGACGCCGCCTTTGGCGAGCGCCTTGGCCTGCTTCACCCAGTCGTCGCGCTCGATGCGGCCGCGGAAATTGAGATAGCCGTCGACCCATTCGCGCTCGGCCTTCTTCCAGGCCGCGACCTGAGCGAAGGTGTAGATGCCCAGCGAATGCAGGATCGCTTCGATCTTCGGCCCGACGCCGGAGATCAGCTTGAGATCGTCGACCGTCGCCGGACGCTCGATGCCGGCCGGCCGGTTCTTGTCATCCAGCGAAGGCTTTTCCGTCTTGGCGACCGGCTGCTTGGTTTCCGGCGCCTTGAAAGCGGCCGCCGGCTCTGCCTTGTTCTTGGGCCCGCTGCGCGGTTTGGAAACGGCCTCGACTTCCGGAGAAGCCTGATTGGCATTGGCGGCCGAATGGCGCGGCGCCCTGACACTGGCCGCCTTCTCGGTGGCCGGAGCAACCTTGACCGGCGACGGCGTCGCTAAGGCCGGGCTGGTCTCGGGCGCATCGGTCTTCGGCTTGCCGGATTTGGACGGCGCAACCGGGCCCGAGGCTGCCGGAGCAGCAGGTGCCGGGGCTGCGGCAGGCACCGCTTGCGAGACGACGGCGGCAGGGGCAGCAGCCGGCGCCGCGGCGGCGGCGTCCTTGGCAGCCTTCGCGGCCGCCTTGGCTTCCTTGTCACGCGTCGACTTCAGGATCGCCTTTTCGCTGGTAAGCGTCTTCAAACCATCGGCCGGCTCGGAGCCATGGCGGCCGTTCTGCGGCCCCGGCTTGACCTCGGCGCCCTTGCCGGCGTCGTAGAGATCGATGATCTCGGCCAGCCGCTCAGGCGTCAGGTCCTCGAAAGTGTCCTTGAAAATCATGACCATCGGCGCGTTGACGCAGGCGCCGAGGCATTCGACCTCCTCCCACGACAGCGTGCCCTTGTCGTTGGTGTGGAACTGGTCGTGATGGATCTTCGAGCGGCACACATCCATCAGCGCTTCCGAGCCGCGCAGCATGCAGGGCGTGGTGCCGCAGACCTGGATATGCGCGCGCGTGCCGACCGGATTGAGCTGGTACTGCGTGTAGAAGGTCGCGACCTCGAGACCACGGATGCGCGGCATGCCGAGCATGTCCGAGATCGTCTCGATCGCCGCCTTGGTGACCCAGCCTTCCTGCTCCTGCGCGATCATCAGCAGCGGGATAATGGCCGACTGTTCGCGCCCCTTCGGGTATTTGGCGATCCACTGCTGCGCTGCCGCCGCATTCGCCTCGTTGAAGGCGAAGGTGGCTGGCTGGACGCTGGCATCTGCGAGACGACGAACTGACATTTTAGCGATCGACCTCACCAAACACGATGTCGAGGGAGCCAAGCACGGCGGTGACGTCGGCCAGCATGTGGCCGCGGCACAGGAAATCCATGGCTTGCAGATGCGCGAAACCGGGCGCGCGCAGCTTGCAGCGATAGGGCTTGTTGGTGCCGTCGGAGACCAGATAGACGCCGAATTCGCCCTTGGGCGCCTCGACGGCCGCATAGACCTCGCCGGCCGGCACGCGATAGCCCTCGGTATAGAGCTTGAAGTGGTGGATCAGCGCTTCCATCGAGCGCTTCATTGCGGCGCGCTTCGGCGGCACGACCTTGCCGTCGAGGTTCGACACCGGGCCTGCACTTTCCTTGCCGAGCAGCAGATCGACGCACTGGCGCATGATCTTGGCCGACTGGCGCATCTCTTCCATGCGCACGAGATAACGGTCGTAGCAGTCGCCGTTCTTGCCGACCGGGATGTCGAAATCCATCTCGGAATAGCATTCATAAGGCTGCGATTTGCGCAGGTCCCAGGCGGCGCCCGAGCCGCGCACCATCACGCCCGAAAAGCCCCAGGCCCACGCGTCGGCCAGCGACACCGTGCCGATATCGACATTGCGCTGCTTGAAGATGCGGTTGCCGGTCAAAAGCGCATCGAGGTCGTCGATCGACTTCAGGAAAGGGTCGATCCACTTGCCGATGTCCTCGACCAGCTTCTGCGGCAGATCCTGGTGCACGCCGCCCGGCCGGAAATAGGCTGCATGCATGCGCGAACCTGAGGCGCGCTCGTAGAACACCATCAGCTTTTCGCGCTCGACGAAGCCCCAAAGCGGCGGCGTCAGCGCGCCGACATCCATCGCCTGCGTCGTCACATTGAGGATGTGCGACATGATTCGGCCCATCTCGGAATAGAGCACGCGGATCAGCTGACCGCGCTTCGGCACCTCGATGCCGAGCAGGCGCTCGGCCGCTAGCGCGAAGGCATGCTCCTGGTTCATCGGCGCGCAATAATCGAGCCGGTCGAGATAGGGCACGGCCTGGAGATAGGTCTTGGCCTCGATCAGCTTCTCGGTGCCGCGGTGCAGCAGGCCGATATGCGGATCGACGCGATCAACAACTTCGCCGTCCAGTTCGAGGACCAATCTCAAAACACCGTGCGCTGCAGGGTGTTGAGGTCCAAAGTTAATGTTAAAATTACGGACGGAGGTTTCAGCCATCGTGGCGCCTCAGTTTGCCTTCGCCTTCTCATCGCCGGGCAGCACATAGTCGGTGCCTTCCCAAGGCGAGAGAAAATCGAAATTGCGGAATTCCTGCTTGAGTTCGACCGGCTCATAGATGACCCGCTTGGCCTCGTCGTCGTAGCGAACCTCCACGAAGCCGGTCAGCGGGAAATCCTTGCGCAGCGGGTGCCCCTCGAAGCCGTAGTCGGTGAGGATGCGGCGCAGATCCGGATGGCCGCTGAACAGCACGCCGTACAGATCGTAAGTCTCGCGCTCGTACCAGTCGGCGCCGGGATAGACAGCGGTCAGCGACGGCACCAGCGTTTCCTCGTCGGCCTGGACCTTGAGGCGGATGCGCACATTCTGCTTCGGCGACAAAAGGTGATAGACGACGTCGAAACGCTTGGCGCGCGACGGATAGTCGGCGCCGCAAATGTCGATGATCGAGATGAACTGGCAGCGCACATCGTCGCGCAGGAAGGTCGCTACTTCGATCAGATTGCCCGGCTCGACCGAAACGGTCAGCTCGCCATAGGCAAGCACGGCTTCGCCGATGCGGCCGGAGAGCTTCTCGCCGAGATAGGTGGAGAGTTCGTTCAACGCCAGGGTCATCGGCTCACCGTTCGATCGTGCCGGTGCGGCGGATCTTCTTCTGCAGAAGGAGAATGCCGTAGAGCAGCGCTTCCGCGCTCGGCGGGCAGCCGGGCACATAGATGTCGACCGGCACGACGCGGTCGCAGCCGCGCACCACCGAATAGGAATAGTGGTAGTAGCCGCCGCCATTGGCGCAGGAGCCCATCGAGATGACGTAGCGCGGCTCCGGCATCTGGTCGTAGACCTTGCGCAGTGCCGGCGCCATCTTGTTGGTCAGCGTGCCGGCGACGATCATGATGTCGGACTGGCGGGGAGACGCGCGCGGCGCGACGCCGAAACGCTCCGAGTCATAGCGCGGCATCGAGGTGTGGATCATCTCGACCGCGCAGCAGGCGAGGCCGAAGGTCATGAACATCAGCGAGCCGCTGCGCGCCCAGGTGATCAGCGCTTCGGTCGAGGTGACAAGGAAGCCCTTGTCGGCCAGCTCATTGTTGATTTCGAGGAAGAAGGGATCGTCCTCCCCCACCGGCCTGCCGGTGTTGGGGTCGATGATGCCCTTGGGCTTCGGCGCGACGAGGGTGCCTGAACTGTCGTTCAATCCCATTCCAGCGCTCCTTTTTTCCATTCATAGGCAAAGCCGATGGTCAGCACCGCCAGAAACACCATCATCGACCAGAAGCCGAGCATGCCGAGCTTCGAGAAGGACACCGCCCACGGGAACAGGAAGGCGACCTCGAGATCGAAGATGATGAACAGGATCGACACCAGGTAGAAGCGGATGTCGAACTTCATGCGGGCGTCGTCGAACGAGTTGAACCCGCATTCATAGGCGGAAAGCTTTTCCGGATCGGGATTGCGATAGGCCACCAGGAAGGGGGCAATGATGAGCGCCAGACCCACGATCATCGCCACGGCGATGAACAGCACGATAGGCAGATATGAACTCAGGAGTGCGCTCATGCGGCGGCTTTCCTTCGGCGGGGTAGTTCACTTTGATTACAGCAACGAACTCTAATGCGGAAGCGTGACAGTTTAACCGCTGAACCGTTTTAAGGGAGCCCATGCTGCAACGCGGCGAGGGTTAGCGCAGCGGTTTCGGTGACGCAAGTCAAACCTTGTTCAAATCGCGGCCCTGGACGCCATATCGGAAGAAACTGGTCCGATCCGCTCCTGTTTGATTTCCTTCGCTTTTTACTCCACTTTTCTCTCCTGACATATCTCCCGCCATTTGCCTGCTAGCATGGCCGGAATCACCGGCTAA
Organism: Mesorhizobium sp. M2A.F.Ca.ET.039.01.1.1; assembly: GCF_003998035.1. Taxonomy (NCBI): domain Bacteria; kingdom Pseudomonadati; phylum Pseudomonadota; class Alphaproteobacteria; order Hyphomicrobiales; family Phyllobacteriaceae; genus Mesorhizobium; species Mesorhizobium sp. M2A.F.Ca.ET.039.01.1.1. Next base: position 7,968 of record NZ_RZRY01000171.1, read on the forward strand.
AAATCCAACGGACGATCGGGGCAAGGACAGCTTGATGAAGGAGAAGATCTCGCTCGCCATGGCCAGGCGCATTGCGCTTGGATCACAGGGGTTCAACGACCCTCGTCCCGCAGGGGTTCCGGATCGCCGGCACCTTGCGCGCGTGCTTTCGCGAACCGGCCTGTTGCAGATCGATTCCGTCAGCGCCGTGGTGCGCGCTCATTATATGCCGCTCTATTCCCGCCTCGGCCCCTACCCGCTTGCGCTGCTCGACAACGCCGCGGTCACCCGCAAGCGCGCGGTCTTTGAATATTGGGCGCATGAGGCCTCGTTCCTGCCTGTCGAGACCTACCCCTTGCTGCGCTGGCGCATGCAGCGCGCCGAGCAGGGCGAGGAGATGTATCTCGGCCTGGCCAAATGGGGCCGTGAGCGCAAGGAAATGATCGACGAGATCTATAGAGAGGTCGCCGATTGCGGGCCGATCGCCGCCTCCGACATTGAGGGCCATAAGGGCAATGGCGGCTGGTGGGGCTGGAGCGAGGCCAAGCACGCCTGCGAATGGCTGTTCTGGGCCGGACGCATCACCACCGCCTACCGGCGCGGCTTCGAACGCTATTACGACCTGCCCGAGCGCGTTTTGCCGCAGGCCGTGCTCGACCTGCCCGTACCCTCGGTCGAGGACGCGCATCGCGAATTGCTGCGTATCTCGGCCCGTGCCCATGGCATCGCCACCTATGGCGACCTCCGCGACTATTTCCGGCTGGCGCCCGGCGATACGAAGGACCGCATCGAGGAACTGGTTGAAACCGGCGAATTGCTGCCGGTGAAGGTCGAAGGTTGGGATAGGCCCGCCTATCTCCATAAGGACGCGCGAATCCCGCGCCGGATCGAAGCGCGCGCCCTGCTCGCCCCCTTCGATCCCGTGGTCTTCGAACGCACGCGCACCGAAAAGCTCTTCAACTTTCGCTACCGCATCGAGATCTACACGCCGGCCGAAAAGCGCCAATACGGCTACTACGTGCTGCCCTTCCTGTTCGGCGACCGCATCGTCGCCCGCGTCGACCTGAGGGCCGACCGGCCTGCGAGCATCTTGCGCGTCCACGCCGCCTATGCCGAGGCCGGCGCGCCACCCGAGACGGCAGCCCAACTCTTCGAGGAGCTGAAGCAGACGCAGGGCTGGCTCGGCCTTGAGGCGATCGAAGTGACGCCGGCCGGCGACCTCGGACCGGCGCTGGCCGACATCGCAGTGTCGTAGCCGCGCGTTGACAGGCGCCTAGCCGTAAGCCTAAATCCTGACCCAGACGGTCTTCTCCCGGCAAAGGGAGGAGCCAAGAGGGAATGCGGTGCGGGCCAAAACCCAAATCCGCGGCTGTCCCCGCAACTGTGAGCGACGAGCCCCGGCCGAAAACCACTGGGATGTTCCCGGGAAGGCGGCATCTGAGGCGACGACCCGCGAGCCAGGAGACCTGCCGTCTGAGACTTTAAGTATCCGAATGCCCGGCGGGTTTTCCGGGCAAGGAGCCTGGTTTTGGATCGCAACGGCAGTTTCCCGGCAAACATCGCGGACATTTCGTCCGAGCCCGACGCGTCGGACGGCGTGACCGTCATCGTCTGCTCATCCTGCCGCGACGAGACCGGGTCCGATGCGCATCCGCGCGCCGGCGCGTTGCTGGCCGAAGGCACGCGCCGTGCTGCATCGGGCGAAAACATCCGCATCCGCACCGTCGAATGCCTCGGCAACTGCAAGCGCCGGCTGAGCGCAGCACTTCTGCGCGACGGCTGCTGGAGCTACGTCTTCGGCGATCTGGAAACGACCAGCGGCGCCGACCTCGTCGCCGGTGCAAAGCTCTTCGCCACTTCGACCGACGGCCTGATCCCCTGGCGCGGCCGGCCTGATTCCCTCAAGCGCGGCCTGGTTGCCCGCATCCCTCCCCGCGACATGCTGAAGGACTGACCATGAACGCTTCCGTTTCCCGCGTGCCCTGCACCGTCGTCACCGGCTTCCTCGGCGCCGGCAAGACGACGCTAATCCGCAACCTGCTCGAGAACGCCAAGGGCAAGCGGCTGGCAATCATCGTCAACGAGTTCGGCGATGTCGGCATCGACGGCGAGATCCTGAAGGGCTGCGGCGTCGACACCTGCCCGGAGGAAAACATCGTCGAGCTCGCCAATGGCTGCATCTGCTGCACCGTCGCCGACGACTTCGTGCCGGCGCTCGACCAGATCCTGTCTCGCACGCCGAAGGTCGACCACATCCTGATCGAGACCTCCGGCCTCGCTCTGCCGAAGCCGCTTGTGCAGGCTTTTCAGTGGCCGACGGTGAAGAGCCGCGTGACGGTTGACGGCGTCGTTGCCGTGGTCGATGGCCCGGCGCTGGCTGACGGCCGCGTCGCCTCGGACATGGATGCCCTCCAGGCGCAGCGCGCCGCCGACGACTCGCTCGACCACGACGATCCCGTCGAAGAAGTGTTCGAGGACCAGATCGCCTGCGCCGACCTGATCATCCT
>NZ_RZRY01000172.1:0-10451 GCF_003998035.1 Mesorhizobium sp. M2A.F.Ca.ET.039.01.1.1
GCCCTGGTGCTGCTCGACGCCGTGGTGCGGCTGCTGCCCGGCGTCATGGGCAATGCCGTCTCGGGCGAGGAAGAGAGCTTCGAGAACGGCCTGCTCGAGCATCCGCACTATACGCGGCCGCAGGAGTTCGAGGGCCGGCCGATCCCGGACGTGCTGATTTCGGGCAACCACAGGAAGATCGCCGAATGGCGGCGCGCGGAGGCGGTGAAGCTAACGCGGGAGCGGCGGCCTGACCTCCTGGCGGACGATCCACCCCGCTAAAGCGGTTCACCGTTTCACGGAACCGGCGAACCATTTCCGTGGCGTCAGCACAAACACTGGAGATTGGCTGAAGCCTCCCAACTTCGTCATCCCCGGGCGGAGCAGCCGCGAAGCGGCGTCGCGGAGACCCGAGGATCCATTCCGTGACCTGAGCCGTGGAACGCGGCGGAGCAGAATTCTGCATCGTGAGCAGCGCTTCGACGTCACGGAATGGATCCTCGGGTCTGCGCGCGTCGCTTCGCTCCTTGCTCCGCCCGTGGATGACGATCGCAACGGGCGTTTCCAGCCGATCTCCAAGGCTTGCGCCGAAACCGGTACCCACTTTTCGCTTACGCGGTCCCGCGGTTCGGGATCATAGTTCTCAGCTTTTGGTAAAGTAATAGAAAGCCAGGAGCAGGCCGACCCCTACGACGAAGCCGCGCACCAGGCCTTGCGGCACGCGCTTGGCGATCCACACGCCGGCATAGCCGCCGAGCGCCACGCCCGGGATCATGACGATCGCCTGCGGCCAGGCGACGACGCCCCCGGAAACGAAGACCAGGATGGCGACAACCGCGATCACGATGGACAGCATGTTCTTCAGCGCGTTGAGCCGGTGGTAGTCGCCGGCTTGCGTCAGGCCGAGCGTGGCGAGCATCATCACCCCCATGCCGGCGCCGAAGAAGCCGCCATAGACCGCGGTCGCGAATTGCGCGATCGAACCGGCGAACGAGCCGACCGAGGCCTGATGCTCCGGGCCGGCCGCCGGCTTCAGCCACGGCCCGGCGGCGAACAGCGCGGTCGCGGCGATGAGCAGCCAGGGCACAAGGGCGCGGAAGGACGGGTTGGAGAGCGCGAGCAGGATCAGCGAGCCGGCCAGCGCGCCGAGCGCCGAGATCAGGCAAAGCAGCAGCGCGCCGCGCCAGAAGTAGCGGATATCGGTCCAATAGGCGAGCGTCGAGGTGATGTAGCCCGGCAGCTGCGTCACCGATGAGGTGGCGTTGGCGACGATCGGCGGCAGGCCCACCAGCGTCATGGCGCCGAAGGTGAGGAAAGTGCCGCCGCCGGCGACCGCATTGGCGGCGCCGGAGGCAAAGCCCGCGAGGAAGAGCAGGACGGCATCGGAGAACGTCATGGAGGGAAGGTCCGGGAATACACATTCCCGGCTTAGAAAGCTTGGCGTGCTCGCGCAACCCGGGACGAGGCAATAAGATGGTGCCAGCAGCGCAAAAAATATGCCTCAAAGTCCTTTTTTGATGCATATCGTCGTCCCAGAACCGCGCACACTTCTGGGCGACATGCATTTGGACGTGACAAAGCGCCGAAATAGCTGTATGTCGCCGCCCGAACCGGAAGAACGATCTTCTGGACCCGTCAACAAATGGCGGTGTAGCCGTCCCTGCCCGATGTTCCGACAAAGGGCATAGCCGAGCGGTCGTTGGAACTGCAAGGCGAGTTGAGGACGCTCTGACTGTCGGAAGAACAAGAAGTGGATATTTGAGATGGATCTCATCCGTCAGCTCGAGGCCGAACAGGCCGCCAAAATCGAAGCCAAGCGCAAGCTGCCCGAATTCCAGCCGGGCGACACCGTGCGCGTCCAGGTGCGCGTCACCGAAGGCAGCCGCACCCGCGTCCAGGCCTATGAGGGCGTCGTCATCGCCCGCTCCGGCTCGGGCTTCCAGGAGAATTTCACCGTCCGCAAGATTTCCTACGGCGAAGGCGTCGAGCGCGTTTTCCCGGTCTACTCGCCGATGGTCGAGGGCGTCGAGATCGTGCGCCGCGGCAAGGTGCGCCGCGCCAAGCTCTATTACCTGCGCGACCGTCGCGGCAAGTCGGCCCGCATTTCGGAAAACACCGGCGTGCGCGCCCGCAAGCTGAACGACGAAGAGCGTGATGCGCTGAACGCCGAGCGCGCCCGCATCGAGGCCGAGAAGGTCGCCGCCGCCCAGGCGCTGGCCGCCGAGACGGCCGCCAAGGAAGCCGCCGAGAAGAAGGCCGCCGCCGAGGCTGCTTCAGCCGAATAAGGCTTTGCGAAACAGGTTCTGGAAAGGCGGCTTCGGCCGCCTTTTTCGTTTGGCGGAAAGCCCAAACCTACCGGCTCCCCGATCAGTTCCTATATGCCTTGGTGGTGGGCTGAAAAGCGTGAGCTTCGTCATCCACGGGCGGAGCAAGGAGCGAAGCGACGCGGCGCAGACCCGAGGATCCATTCCGTGACATCGAGGCTCCGCAACGGTGCAGAATTCTGCCCCGCTGCACTCCGTGGCTGAGGTAACGGAATGGATCCTCGGGTCTTCGCTCCGTTTCGCGTCGCTCCGCCCGTGGATGACGAAGCTGAGGGCCTGCCACCGATTCATCCGAACATCGAAGACGGGCACACATCGTGGCCCTTGACACCTAACTATCTTGTACACTAAATAATCGTGTACAAATCAACGGAGATCAAAAATGTCTGCACTCTACACCGCCCAGGCTCACGTCAGCGGCGGCCGCAACGGTCACGGCGAAACCAGCGACGGCCTGCTCAAGGTCGACCTCGCGATGCCGAAGGAGCTCGGCGGCAAGGGCGGCGCCACCAATCCGGAGCAGCTTTTCGCCGTCGGCTATGCGGCCTGCTTCGAGAGCGCGGTGCGCTTCATCGCCCGCCAGCAGAAGCTGCCGCTCGAGGACGCTTCGATTACATCCACGGTCAGCCTTTATCCGAACGACCAGGGCGGCTTCCGCCTCGGCGTCGCGCTGGCTGCCGAGATCAAGGGGCTTGATCAGGCGGGCGCAGAGGCGCTTGTATCGGAAGCGCACAAGGTCTGCCCCTATTCCAACGCCATTCGGGGCAATATCGACGTGGCTCTCTCGGCAAAGGCTGCATGACGACGAAAACCGAAACCATCACCAAGCCAGCCCCGGCGCAGGACGGCGGGGTGATCGATGTGCCGCGCCTCGACCAGCAGCTCTGCTTTGCGCTTTATTCGGCGAGCGGGCTGATGACCAAGCTCTACCGGCCGCTGCTCGACCCGCTCGGCCTCACCTATCCGCAATATCTGGCGATGCTGGCGCTGTGGCAGCATTCGCCGAGCACGATCGGCGAGCTCGGCGCGGCGCTGGGGCTTGATTCGGCGACGCTGACGCCGCTGATCAAGCGCATGGAGGCAGGCGGGCTGGTGACGCGCCGGCGCGATGCCGCCGACGAACGGCGGGTGCTGGTCCAGCCGACCGCGAAGGGCGAGGCGCTGCGGGCCAAGATGAAGGACGTGCAGGAAGGGCTAAGCTGCGGCATGCCGTTGGAGCGGGCCGAGCTGAAGGCTCTGCACGGCACGCTGACACGGCTGGTCGCCGGGCTGCGTGAGGCCACCGCCGATCAGGACTGATCGCCGCAAAGGCCGTCCACAAAACCGTTTCCGAAGAGCATTGGATTTGCGTATAGCGCGCGACGTCGCAGCGGACCGGCTTGCATGGCGCTTGCGGCAAGCTAAAGTCGGCGCCGGATTTTCTCAGGCCGCGAAATTGCAGCGCGGTCGCACCTTCGGAGATTTGTCATGACCAAGTCGAAATTGCTGCTGGCCGCCATGGTGGCCTGCCTTCTCGCGCCTGTCGCCGCGCTCGCCGACAATCTGCCCGACCTCGGCGGCAAGAAGGTCGTGGTGGTGACGGAAAACGCCTATCCGCCGCTGCAGTTCATCGACAAGAAGACCGGCAAGCAGATCGGCTGGGAATATGACGCGATGGACGAGATCGCCAAGCGGCTGAACTTCAAGGTCGAGTACCAGAACACCTCCTGGGACGCGATGATCCAGGCGGTTTCGGACAACCAGTGCAACATCGGCATGACCGGCATCACGATCAAGGACGACCGCAAGGAGAAGGTCGACTTCTCCGACCCCTATATGCGCTCGGAGCAGTTCATGCTGGTGCGCGGCGATGAAAGCCGCTTCACCGACGCCAAGAGCTTCGGCGCCTTCAAGGACGGTTTGATCGGCGCCCAGCCCGGCACCACGCCCTTCTACACCGCCGTCTACAGCGTGCTCGACGGCAACGAGCAGAACCCGCGCATCAAGCTGTTCGAGACCTTCGGCGCGACCGTGCAGGCGCTGAAGGCGGGCGACGTCGATGTCGTCTTGACCGACGGCACTGCCGGCAAGGGCTATGTCGATGCTTCCGAAGGCAAGCTGAAGCTGATCGGCGGCCCGCTCGGCACCGAGGATTTCGGCTTCATCTTCCCCAAGGGCTCGGACCTTGTGAAGCCGGTCAACGCCGCCATCGCCTCGCTCAAGGCCGACGGCACGTTCGACAAGCTCAACAAGAAGTGGTTCCTCGATTACAAGATGGGGCAGTAGCTCGTTTTGCTGCGCGCGGTGAGTTTGCAGGAAATCGCGCTGACATTGCGCCCAGTCCCCCCTCTCTGCCCTGCCGGGCCCGGCCCTTCGCTGTCGCTCCGGGCGTTCGTCGTTCGAAAAGCCAAGCAATTGGCTTTTCGTCCGCTACGCGGACCTCTCCTCACCCCCCTCAAGGGGGGAGATTGGACGTCGCGCCGGCTTTCGCCAACTATCGACGTCGCAGAGTCTGCGGAGCGGCTCAAACTGCTAATCTCCCCCCTTGAGGGGGAGATGGCCGGCAGGGCAGAGAGGGGGGACTGGGCGCCATCCTCTCGAGACTTCCTTTCCGGCGCCTTCTGATGCCGCCCGCAGCCTTATCCTCCAAACCCGAATTCCCCTGGTGGCTGGCCGCCGCGGCCGTCCTCGCACTGGCCGCTGCCCTCGCCATCGCGTCCAGCGATCTCTATGCCGAGGTCTTCGCCACCGTTGCCAAGGGCATCGGCATCACCATCTTCGTCACCGCGGTCGCCTTCGCGCTTGCCTCCGCGCTCGGACTTGGTATCGCGCTGATGGCGCTGTCGGGATCGCAGTGGCTGCGGCAGATCGCGCGCTTCTATGTCGAGATCATCCGCGGCGTGCCGATCCTGGTGCTGTTGTTCTGGATCGCCTTCGCCGGCGCGCCGGCCTTCGTCGCCGCCTGGAATGCGCTGACCGCGCCGCTGCAGAGCGCCGGCCTGATGGGCGAACTCCTGGTGCGCGATATCTCGCTGCTCTGGCGCGCCATCATGGCGTTGACCATCGGCTACTCGGCCTTCATCTCGGAGGTGTTCCGCGCCGGCATCCAGTCGGTCGAGAAAGGCCAGATCGAAGCCGCCAAGGCACTCGGGCTCAGCCGCGCGCAACGTTTCAGGCTGATCGTGTTTCCGCAGGCGATCCGCATGATCCTGCCGCCGCTCGGCAACGATTTCGTCGCCATGGTCAAGGATTCTTCCTTGGTCTCCGTGCTCGGCGTGGCCGACATCACTCAGATCGGCAAGGTCTATGCCGCCGGCTCGTTCCGATTCTTCGAAACCTATTCGATCGTCGCCTATATCTACCTCATCCTGACCGTCGGCCTGTCATTGGCGCTGCGGGCATTGGAGCAGCGGCTGCGTCGGCAACACGGGGAATAGCCGGCAGCAAAAGTCCGCGCTACGATCCCTCCGCTCATCATTGCGGAGGAGACGCCCCATGAATTTCGACAAGGCCAATGCGGCGCTGGATTCCGTCTATTCGGCTGACTCGCCCGAGGGGCTCGCCAACGCCTATGCCGACTGGGCCGCGACCTATGACAGCGAGACCGCTTCGCTGGGTTACCTTCTGCCGTTCCTGATCACCGCCTGGGTGGCGCGGCATGTGCCGGCGGGCGAAGGTCCGCTGCTCGACGCCGGCTGCGGCACGGGACTGTCGGGGCCGTCGCTGAAGGCGCTGGGCTATGGCGACATCGCCGGCCTCGACCTCTCCGATGACATGCTGAAGATCGCCGGCAGCCGCCAGGCCGGTGGCAAGCCGGCCTATGGCGAGCTGAAGAAGGCGATGCTCGGCGGCCCGCTGCCCTGGCCGGATCGGCATTTCCGCGCCTTCTTCTCGACCGGCGTCTTCACCATCGGCCACGCGCCGGCTTCCGGCCTGCACGAGCTGGTGCGCATCACGAAGGCCGGCGGCCACGCCATCTTCACCGTGCGCGACCAGGTGTTCGAGAGCGGCGGATTCCAGGGCGTGTTCGACGAACTGACGGAGGCGCAGAAATGGCGCCCGGTGGAGCAGAGCCCGTGGTTCCGCTGCTATGCGATCGGTGATCCGGCAGCGCTGGTGAAGACCTTTGTGTTCGAGGTGATGTGAATAGGCTGGCGCCAGTTCCTCGCCCCCGCGAAGGCGGGGGAGAGGTGGCCCGGCGAAGCCGGGACGGAGAGGGGGGCGACCTCCGCGACACAAGAGCCGCTGCAAGACAAGGCGCAAGACCGAGGGGCTTCGAGGCGGTAGGAGGCTTTAAAAACTCCAGGCACCGCCGCACGCCCCTCTCCGTCCCGGCTTCGCCGGGCCACCTCTCCCCACTTCGTGGGGCGAGGAACAGGTTCCGCCGCAATTGCCGAAAAGCCAAAACATTGCTATCTACGCCGCCATGGAAAAGCTTTTCAGCGATCCGGCCTACAAGGGTTTCGTGCTGCAGGACAGGAAGCGCCTGCCGTCGCGTTTCTCCGCGCGCGTTTGCGGCGCGCTGACCAGCCGACTTAACTGACCCGACCGATCGCAGTCGTCGCGCCGGATTGCCGGCGTGCTTTTCCCATTCTCATATCGACGGATTTACGCACATGAGCGCACCGCGCACCCTCTACGACAAGATCTTCGACGACCATGTCGTCGACCGCCAGGACGACGGCACCTGCCTGCTCTATATCGACCGCCACCTCGTGCATGAGGTCACCAGCCCGCAGGCCTTCGAAGGCCTGCGCATGTCGAACCGGAAGGTCCGGCATCCGGAAAAGACGCTGGCCGTGGTCGACCACAACGTGTCGACTTCGCCGGAGCGCAAGTTCGGCATCAAGAACGAGGAAAGCCGCATCCAGGTCGAGGCGCTGGCCAAGAACGCCAAGGACTTCGGCATCGAATATTATTCCGAGAACGACGTCCGCCAGGGCATCGTCCACATCATCGGGCCCGAGCAGGGCTTCACCCTGCCCGGAATGACCATCGTGTGCGGCGACAGCCACACGTCGACGCATGGCGCCTTCGGCGCGCTCGCGCATGGCATCGGTACGTCGGAGGTCGAGCATGTGCTCGCCACCCAGACGCTGATCCAGCGCAAGGCCAAGAATATGCTCGTGCGCGTCGACGGCCAGCTGCCTGAAGGCGTCACCGCCAAGGACATCATCCTCGCCATCATCGGCGAGATCGGCACGGCCGGCGGCACCGGCTATGTCATCGAATATGCGGGCGAAGCGATCCGCTCGCTGTCGATGGAAGGCCGCATGACGATCTGCAACATGTCGATCGAGGCGGGCGCGCGCGCCGGCCTGATCGCGCCGGACGAGACGACCTTCGCCTATGTCAAGGACAAGCCGCGCGCGCCCAAGGGCGCGGCGTGGGATGCGGCGCTTGCCTACTGGAAGACGCTCAAGTCGGATGAAGGCGCGCATTTCGACAAGGTGATCGTGCTCGACGCGGCGAAGCTGCCGCCGATCGTCTCCTGGGGCTCCTCGCCGGAAGACGTCGTCTCGGTGCAGGGCATCGTGCCGAACCCCGAAGACATCACGGACGAGAACAAGCGTTCCTCCAAGCATCGGGCACTGGAATATATGGGCCTGACGCCAGGGACCAAGATCACCGACATCGCGCTCGACCGCGTCTTCATCGGTTCCTGCACCAATGGCCGCATCGAGGACCTTCGCGCCGCAGCCAAGGTGGTCGAGGGCAAGAAGGTCAATCCGCGCGTAAACGCCATGATCGTGCCGGGCTCCGGCCTGGTCAAGGAACAGGCCGAGGCCGAAGGCCTCGACAAGATCTTCGTTGCCGCCGGCTTCGACTGGCGCGAGCCGGGCTGCTCGATGTGCCTGGCCATGAACGACGACCGGCTGAAGCCGCATGAGCGCTGCGCCTCGACCTCGAACCGCAACTTCGAGGGCCGACAGGGCTTCAAGGGCCGCACCCATCTGGTGTCGCCGGCCATGGCGGCCGCCGCCGCGATCGCCGGCCATTTCGTCGACATTCGCGATTGGAAGTAACCACCGGCTACGACCCCAACAAAGGCCCGGGCAGGACGTCCGGGCCTTTGCTTTCAGCGATCTACCTGCGGACGATCTCGTGAAACTCCTCGCGCCGGCCGGGTTCGTCGGCGGCGACGACTAGGGCCAGCTGGCGCTCGTCGAAGATCTTGAACCATTCGTCCCATTCGACCAACTCGTAGCCGCCGGCATTGGGCGGGCGTTCCGGCCGGTCCTCGTCCTCATAGGCCTGCTGGTCAAAAACCAGGCGCAGCATGGCTTGCGTGCCAGGCTCCGGCGATACGTCGACAATGGCCGGAAAGCCGGCCCGCGCCGCCGCCCAGGAGCGGATTTCATCGTGATCGGTCAAAGTGATCGTGTCGGCCATCGCAATCGTCTCCTGTCTGGCGTCTCCAGTCTGGCCGGACAACGCCGCTCCGGCAAGCCCGGTTCCCCATGGTTTCGCGGCGTATTTATCGAGAGCGCTTAACCGCTTGTTTGGGCTTAAGTCCTAACATCTCCCCTTGGGTAAGTTGGGGAAAGTCGCAGTCCTTTGGACACCGGTCTGCTCATAGCGCTGCTCAATCCGACGATAGCGCTGGCGCTCGGCGCTGCGTTCCTCGTGCTGTGGTGCTATCAGCGCCATCGGCCCTACCTAGCGGTCCTGGCGGCAAGCTATGCTCTCGCCGCTGGCGGGTTCCTGTTCCAGCACTTCACCTTCCCGGTCGGGCTGGCGCCGTCCAAGTTCCTCTCCAATCTGTGCTTCTGCCTTGCCGGGTCCTGTCTGGTCGGCGCCATCGTCGCGCGCCACGGCCGGCCCGTGCCTTATGCCGGGATCGGCGTGCTGGCGGGAAGCGGCATGGCCGCATTCAGCTGGTTCCTATTCGTTCAGCCGGACCTGACATGGCGCATCCTCGTCGTCAATTTCGCCCTTGGCGGCATCAGCCTTCTGGCCGCCGCCGAACTGCGCGTGGTGCGCGGCAATGGTCCGACGGAAAAAATGCTGTTCGTGCTGGCGTTGCTTTCCGGGCTGAACTTCTTCGTGCGGACGCTGGCCATCATCATCGCGAATGGACCGTTCAAGAGCTATGACGAGCTCTATGCCTCGTCCTACTGGACGACGGCGCTGCTGCTGCACGCGCTGCTGTCGCTGCTGATCGCGCTTTGCCTGTTCACCGCGGCGGCGCTCGACGTGGTGCGGGCGCTGAAGGCGGAGACCCATACCGATCCGCTCTCCGGCATCCTCAACCGCCGCGGCTTCGAGGAGCGGGCGACCCAGCTGCTCGATCAGTGCGGCAAGGCCGGCCTTCCCGTCGCCCTGGTGCTGGCCGACCTCGATCATTTCAAGGCGCTGAACGATCGGCACGGGCACGAGGCCGGCGACCGGGTGATCGCCGACTTCGCCGCCAAGCTGCGTTCCGCCACCGGCGCGCGCGGAGCCGCCGGCCGCATCGGCGGCGAAGAATTCGCCGTGCTTCTGCCGCTCAGCGATCTGGGGGCGGCAAGGCTGTTCGCCGAGGCGATCCGTAGCTTCTATTCGGCCGGCACGATCGACGGCCTGCCGCCCGGCGCCAGGGTGACCGCCAGCTTCGGCGTCGCCGCCCGCTCTGGCGGGGAAGGGCTGATGCCCTTGATGCGGCGCGCCGACGAGGCGCTCTACAAGGCCAAGAAGAACGGCCGCGACAGCGTGCGGCTCTCTTACGAGAGGCCGGAAACGACATTCGTCGCAGAGCCGCTCGCGGTCGGGTGAGACGGGTGGACACCCGCGCCTTCGTCATCCACGGGCGGAGCGACGCGAAGCGGAGCGCAGACCCGAGGATCCATTCCGTGACCGCCGCCGAAGAATGCAGCGGGGCAGAATTCTGCATCGTGAGCGGCTCTCGAAAGCAACGGAATGGATCCTCGGGTCTGCGCGCGTCGCTTCGCTCCTTGCTTCGCCCGTGGATGACGATCGGAGGGATGGCTCGGCCAATCGCGGAACCAGGGATTGCCATTTACCTCTACGTCGCGTTCCAAATGCTCTGACGACCGGACGGGTTTTTAAAATCGCAAAGGTCCGCGCTCCTTCCGCCATACCACGCGTTAACGTGATTTTCGCCGCTCGATGATAGCCCTCGGTCAAGGAGCAGACATGGGCAGCGCCGACTTCATATTGATGATCAAC
>NZ_RZRY01000173.1:0-10298 GCF_003998035.1 Mesorhizobium sp. M2A.F.Ca.ET.039.01.1.1
GCGCTGCAGATTGTTGAAATTGTCGATGAAGCCGTCATGCGGCAGAAGCTCGATGCCCGGGCTGAAGATGCCGTTGTCCGGCATGGTCGAGAACACCACCATCATCCACAGCGGGAACAGCCAGATCAGCGCCAGCGGCGTCAGGAAGAGATGCAGCAGGATGCTGCGGCCGAGCCTTGCCTGCGAGCGCGAGATCATTTCGGCTCCCTCATCAGCCAGAGCTGCACCAAGGTGATGGCGATGGCGAGGCCCGCCATGGTGTAGGCGACGGCCGAGGCGTAACCGAAATTGAGCGACCGAAAACCTTGGCGGTAGAGCAGCAGCCCAAGCGTTTCGGTGCCACCGCCGGGGCCGCCACGCTCGGTGATCAGGAACGGCTCGGTGAAGAGCTGCATGGTGCCGATGATCGACAGCACGGCGCAAAAGACAATGACGGGCTTCAAGAGCGGCAAGGTTATGTGGAAGAACTGCTTCACCTTGCTGACGCGGTCGAGCGTCGCCGCCTCGTAGAGGTCCTCCGGAATGGACTGCAGGCCGGCGAGGATGATGATGGCGTTGTAGCCGGCCCAGCGCCAGGTCACCGCGATCATGATCAGCGCCATGGCCGGCGTGACGTTGGAGAACCAATCGACTTTGGGCAGGCCGACGCTGTTGAGCAGCTTGTTGACGATGCCGAAATCGAGGCTGAACATCAGGCGAAAGACGGCCGAATAGGCGACCTCGCCGACCACGACCGGGGCGAAGAAGGCGAAGCGATAGAGGCCTCGCGCCTTCAAGAGCGGCGAATTCAGAAGCACCGCCATGACGATCGCCAGCGCAATCATCACCGGCACCTGGATGACGAGGATCAGCAGTGTGTTCTTCAGCGCGTTGTAGAAGGCGGGGTCGCCGATCAGGCGGCCCCAGTTGAAGGCCGGCGCGAAACGCCACGGCACGGTCCGCGTCGCCTGGAAGGAGATCAGGAACGAGGAAATGATCGGCCAGATCCAGAAGACGGCGAAGATCAAAAGGTAAGGCGTGAGGAAGCGGTACGCGGTGGCGTTCTGGGTGCGCATGGCTTCCTCCTTTCTTCGTTTTCCCTTCTCCACTTGTGGGAGAAGGAAAAGCGGCCTTACTTCACCGGCAGGCCGGTGGCGGCGGCGATCTGCTTGGCGGCGTCGTCGAGCGCGGCCTTGGCGTCGGGATAGCCGTTGGCCAGATATTTGGTCTGCACGGCGCGGACGATGATCTCGGCGTCGCTCTGGAACTGGGTGCCGCGGCTCGGCACCACCTTGGGCAGCGTGGAGAGGATATCTTTCCAGACCGCCTGGCCGCCCCAATATTCCTGGCCCTGCGCGACGTAGGGATCGTCGAGCGCAGAGACCAGCGACGGCACGAGGCCGAAATCCTTCAGCATGGTGATCTGGCCGTCGTTGGTCCCCAGCGTGTATTTCAGATAGGCGTAGGCCGCTTCCTTGTTCTTCGAGGCCGATGTGATGGCCAGCGACGACCCGCCGAGATTGGCGGCGCGCGGGCCATCGGCGGTCAGGCTCGGCATCAGATAGACGCCCCATTTGCCGCTTTCCTTCGGCGATTCGGTGCGGATCGTGCCTTCATACCAGCCGCCATAGACCTGGGTGGCGACGGTGCCGGCGGTGTTGTTGGTGATCTTGGTCGACCAATCGGCCGACGACACGATGCCGGCGTCCTTCATCTCCTTGACCTTGGTCATGGCGTCGACGCATTTCGGCTCGGCCACGGTGATCGACTGGCCGTCCTCGGCGAAATAGGCGCAGCCCTGCTCGTTGGAGATCATGCGGAAAAATTCGGTGTCGCCGTTGAAATCGGCATTGGTCATCGACACGCCGGGATTGGCGGCCTGGATCTTCTTGCCGGCGGCGATGAAATCGTCCCAGGTCTTGATCGAGGCCGGATCGACGCCTGCCTTCTCGTAGAAGTCGCGGCGGTAGAAGACGGCGACCGGGCCGGAATCCCATGGCATGGCATAGGCCTTGTCGCCGATCTCGAGCTCGGTGCGCTTGAAGTCGGGGAATTTCTTCTGGTCTTCGGCGGTGTAGCCCAGCGTGTGCAGGTCGACGAAGCAGTCCGGGAACTGGCTCCAGTAGTTCTCGGCCTCGCCGTTCTCGATCGTGACGATGTCGGGCAGGCCGACGCCGCCGGCGGCGCAGCCGGCGATCGACTTGTCATAGGTCGGCTGGTTGCCGAGGTCCTGAACCGTGACCTTGATGTCGGGATATTTCTTGTTGAAGCCCTCGACCGTCGACTTCAGCGACGAAGCGGCGATGTTCCAGCTCCAGATGGTGATCTCGCCGGACTGCGCCAGCGCCGGGCCTGAACCCAGGGCAAGCAAAAGCGCGGCGCAGGTCAGTGTGGTGCGCATTGAAATCCTCCCATTTCATTTGCTCTCTCGCTGTGAGCGTGGCTAGATTATGCGGCGCGGAAGGCTTGTCCCCGACAGAGGGAATAAGAAGTTGGCGGAAAGTAAGATGCCCGAGCGTCCGTTCTACCAGCCTGGCGCGAGCAGCGTCGAAGGCCTGCCGCTGGCCTTGCAGATGTTCCACAACCATCCGCTGGTGATGCTGAAGCCGCATTGGCACGCCCAGGTCGAGGTGAACTTCATCGTGCAGGGCAGCGTGCACTACCGCATGGCCGAGCATGAGATTTCGCTGTCGGCCGGCGAGATGTGCCTGTTCTGGGGCGGCCTGCCGCACCAGATGGACGATCTGACGGACGACGCTGTCTATGCCGGCGCGCATCTGCCGCTGGTGCATTTCTTCAGGCTGCATCTGCCGGCCGATGTCAGGCACCGGCTGATGACCGGCGCGACGCTGGTGACCAATGCCACCGATCAGTCCGACAATGACAATTTCAAGCGCTGGAACGATTATGCGCGCTCGGGCGATCCGGCCAGGACAGAGCATGCCGTCAACGAGCTGCTGCTTCGGCTAGAGCGGGTGCGTTTCGAGCCCTACCGGCTGGTGCCCGGAACCGCCGCCGGGCATGGCGCGGGCAGCCCCTTCGACCAGCAGTCCTCACGCAATGTCGGGCGCATGTGCGATTTCATCGCCGAGAATTTTCTCTACGATATCGACTGCGTGAACATCGCTTGCGCCGCCGATATCCATCCCAAATACGCCATGAGCCTGTTCAAGAAATCGACCGGCATGACGCTCAACGAATATGTCAGTCTCTTGCGGCTGAGCTATGCGCAGGCACTTCTGATGCATGAGGACGCCAATGTGCTGAAGGTCGCGATGGACTCCGGTTTCGGCTCGCTCAGCGCCTTCAACAAATCGTTCCGCAAGCTTGCCGGCATGTCGCCGTCCGATTTCCGCCGGGCGGGCGCCGCGCGGTGACTGCCAAAGCGGATCCGAATCAGGCGGCTTTCACCGCCGGGAAGCTGACCGTGACGCCGAGACCCGGTTTGCAATCCTCCAGCGTTATCACGGCGCCATGCAAGTCGGCCACAGCCTTGGCAAGGCTGAGACCCAGGCCGCTGCCCGGCGTCGTGCGGCTCGCATCCAGGCGGTAGAGCCGCCGGAACACCTTTTCACGCTCCTCGGCGGGAATGCCCGGGCCATTGTCGCGGACATGGATAAGGACGTGGCTGCCATCCCTGGTCACTGAAAGTCCGATCGCGGTCCCCGGCGGGCAATGCCGGAGCGCATTCTCGACCAGATTGGCGAGCATCTGCATCAGCAGGTCCCGGTCGCCGTGGATATACCATTTCGTATCCGGAACGACGCCCGTTGAAAGGGACTTGCCGTCATCCTCCGCGACATCGGCATAGACGTCGCCGATGGTCTCGACGATAGGCCCGACATCCAGATCGACGAAGCGCGCCTTGCGGGCGCCGGCCTCGATCTGGGCGACGCGCAGAAGCGCGTCGAAGGTGCTGTTGATCTGCTGGCTCTCGGCGCGGGCGTCGGTCAGCTCGGCCGAGACATCCTCGCCCGACACCGTCTTGTCGGCGGCGGATTCCAGGATCATCTGCAGCCGGTTGAGCGGCGTCTTGAGGTCATGGGCGATGTTGGCGCTCACCTCGCGCATGCCGTCTACCAAGGCCGACAGGCGCTCGAGCGCGGCATTCACCTGGGCGGAGACGGCGTCGATGTCGTCGCCGCTGCCGATCAGCGGGATGCGGGCGTCGAGCCGGCCATGCGAGACGTCCACCATGGTGCTGGCGATGCCATCGAGGCGCCGCTGGACACGCGAGGCGAGCACGGCGCCGCCGCCGATCGCCAGAACGGTGATGACGAGCGTAGCCCAGCCGAAGCTCATCAGCACGATCCTTTCGAGATCCTCGGTTTCCGAAAGCGAGAAGGCGACGGTCAAATTGTTGTCGCCGACCGTGCCCGAATAGGCGCGGTATTCGGTACCTGGCGGCACGCCCGGCAAGTCGGCTGCGAACATGGAAAACCCATCCGGCAGGCCGGAGGCGGTGAAATCGCCGGCGAGGCGGTTGCCGGCCTTATCGGTGAGGGAAAAGATCTGGTCCTTGTCCTGGCTGAACTGGGCATGGTCCCTGACGGTGGAGACGAGATCCTCCTCGTCGCTCTCGGCATGGGTCGCGGCGATCAGCGAGTAGGTCTCCTTGATCGACTGATCGAGCTGCCTGGCGAGCGAGGCACTCATCAGTTGATAGACGACCGCGCCGGACAGGATGAAGGCAAGCAGGAACAGGAAAGCGAAGGTCAGCGCCAGCCTGAACGGCGTGCTGCGCAGCAGGCTGGAGCGCCTATCGCTCATGCGCGCGCGAAGGCGCTTGGTCGCCCGGCAATCGCGGATGCGGGATCAGGCCGGAACATGCAGGCTGTAGCCGGTGTTGCGCACCGTATGGATCAGCGGCACGTCGAAGGGCCTGTCGACCTTGGCCCTCAGCCGGCTGATATGCGTCTCGACGACGCTGGTCTTGGGATCGAAGTGAAAATCCCAGACGCGCTCCAGCAGCATGGTGCGGGTGATGACGCGCCCCTCGCCGCGCATCAGCACCTCAAGCAGGCTGAACTCGCGCGGCTGCAGGTCGATCGGCTGACCCTGTCTGGTCACGCGGCGCTGGATCAGGTCCATTTCGAGGTCGGCGACTCGCAGCGCCGTCTTCTGCTCCTGCGCCGCCGGCCGGCGGCCAAGCGCATGAATGCGGGCAAGCAGCTCCGAAAAGGCGAAGGGCTTGACCAGATAGTCGTCGCCGCCCGCCTCCAGGCCCTCGACGCGGTCGTCGACGCCGCCGATCGAGGTGAGGAAGATAGCCGGCGTATGGATGCCGGCGGCGCGCACGGCCTTGATCATCGACAGGCCGTCGAGGCCGGGAACCATGCGGTCGGCGACGATCACGTCATAGGCGTTGCGGGTCGCGGCGAAGAGGCCGTCATGGCCGTCGCGCAAAAGATCGCAGACATGGCCGGCCTCGGTCAGCCCGCGGACGATATAGTCGGCGGTTCTCGGATCGTCCTCAACAAGCAGAAGTCGCATCGCCCCGTGCTGTCCTTGCCGCAACCTCGCCGGCATGGCGGCGCCGGCCGGCTCTTTCCTGGCTGGTTCTCCAGGATATGATGCCGAAACGCGTGAAGCGGCTCTCGGGCGGCATCATGCCCCATCTCGTCGTCTCGGCGCAATTCCGGACGGATTGCACCAACCATCTGCTTTACGCATTCGGGGACCGAAGACCGCTACACATTTTTGCGAGACGGCTGGTTCAGGGATCGCGCTCAGTCGAGCAGGGCCTGCTCGTCCTCGTCGATCAGGCTCTTCAGCGTCATATAAAGAACGATGACCACGATAGAGCCGAGGAAGGTCAGGCTGGTGAAAGTGGTGCCGAAGCCCATGCCGCCATATTCGACCGGCCGCGCCAGCAGGTCGCCGAAGGAGGCGCCGAACGGTCGGGTCAGGATATAGGCGAGCCAGAAGGCGAGGATGGCATTCAGGCCGAGGACGAAATAGCCAAAGGCGATCGCCGCGATGACGCCGCCAAAGATAAGGCCAGTGGCGAGATAGCCAAGGTCGAAGCGCTCGGCGACCAGATCGCCGGCGGCGGTGCCGAGCGAGAAGGTGAACAGGATCGCCAGCCAGTAGAAGATCTCGCGCCGGGTGGTGAAGACGGTGTGGATCGACAGGGTCTTCTCACTGGCGTACCAGGCGATGAAGGTCAGGGCGAGGGCGACCGAGAAGATGATGGTCGTCGTCTCCAGCCGCACGCCGAAATTGTCGACGAGGTTGTCGGTGACCAGGGTGCCGACGACGCTGGTCAGGACGACCGCCAGCCAGTAGGCCCAGGGCACGTAACGCTTCTGCGCGAATTGCAGGACAAGCGCGACAATGAGAATGCCGCTCATGATCAGCGACGTGACGATAAGGCCGAGCCCGAGATTGACGGCCAGATAGTCCGCCGCCGTCTCGCCCATGGTCACCGCCAGGACCTTGATCAGCCAGAAATCGAGGGTGACGTCCGGGACCCGGTTCAATTCGAACCCGTATTCGTTGGCTGTCATGGTCATGGCTATGGCTGTCATCCTGTAAGGGCCGGTCGTCGGCGCTCTGTTCAAGCCGACAACCCGTGGCAATCAGGCTAGACGCGTAAATTCACCGCGGCCTGTCCGCATCCTTACAAATTCGTAAGGACGGCCAAAAACATTCGCCGGGTCTCGTCATCGCCCGGCGGAAGCGCTAGAGAAAGCCCGGCGTCCGTCTCGGCGCCGCAGCGGTGAGAAAGAATGGCCTCCCTCAAAGCGGCGCCGAAAGCGTTCGACCAGCACAAGCGCCTGATCTTCGTGCAGGTGGCAGCCGTGCTTGCCGTCATCCTGCTTCTCTTCAGCAGACCGGCGCTGGCCGAAGGATCGAACGGACATGAATCGCTGGAGACGATCGGCTTCGCGATGGTGCTGGCCTGCTTCCTGGGCCGGCTGTGGAGCATCCTTTTCGTCGGCGGCAGGAAGAATGACGAGCTGATCGTGTCCGGTCCGTTCTCGATGACCTGGAACCCACTCTATTTCTTCTCGACCGTCGGCGCGGTCGGTATCGGGCTGATGTTTGGCTCGGTGCTGGCGGCCGCGATGCTCGGCCTGGCGAGCTTCCTCGTCTTTCGGTTCACCGCGCGCAAGGAGGCCGCGTATCTTGCCGGCAAGTTCGGCGCGGCTTACGCGGCCTATGCCGAACGCACGCCGTCCTTCTGGCCGAACCCGCTGCTCTACCGCGACGAGGCGCAGTGGCTGTTTTCGACGGGCGCGCTGAGGAACACGTTCCGCGACGGGCTCTATTTCCTGGCTCTGTTTCCGGTGATCGAGGCGGTCGAGTATTTCCGCCTCAGCGGCCACCTGCCGACGCTTTTTACGGTCTATTAGTTGCCCGGCACGGAACGACCGGCGGCTATGTTTGCTTGGCAGGCGGCATAGGCTGCAGATTGGCCGAAGCGCCTATCGCGATCGTCATCCTATGGCGGAGCAAGGAGCGAAGCGACGCGCGCAGACCATAGGATCCATGCCGTGACGTCGAGGCGTTGCCACGGTGCAGAATTCTGCGCCGCTGCGTTCCTTGGCCAAGGTCACGGAATGGATCCTCGGGTCTGCGCTCCGCTTCGCGTCGCTCCGCCCGTGGATGACGAGGGGCTTCGCCGATCTTCAGCGGTTGCGAGGCTTCACGGATTGAACGCCGGTCAACGCGCCCTGTCGCGCGCGGCGCGGCGCGTACTCTCCAGGATAATTGCCAAACAGCCGGCGAGAAGCAGTAGGCCGCCGACGAGCGGCGGCAGCCTCAGGAGTTTCACCGCGGCGGTGACGAGCGCGATCAGGATCAGCGCCAGCAGGGCCAGATTGCCGTCGTCGACGAACATGCCGACGAGTTCCTTGAAGACGAGACGGATCATCGAGCAACTCCCGTAGTAGGCGCCGGGTAAGCGCCGCGCAGCCAGCGCTAATGGCGAAGGATGCGGCGGCAGTGACGGCGAAGATGGCGAGCAGAGCGAGGTCGGCGCCCGGCCACTCGGCGCCGAGGCCTTCGCCGGTCCACAACACGCCGAAGCTGGTCAGCATCAGCCCGACGACGAATTTCAGCGAATTCTCGGGCACGCGCGCCAGGGGCCGGTGCACGGCAAGGCCGATCAGCATCACCAGCACGAAGGCCGCCAGCGCGCCAAGGCCGGCATAAAGCGTCTGGCCATGCGCGGCGCCGACGGCAATGACGATGAACACCACTTCGACGCCCTCGAGCAGCACCGCCTTGAACGACGCGACGGCGGCCAGATAGTCGGCACGGCGGTCGCCGGCCTGCCGCCGCAACATCGCGGTCTCCTTGGAAAAGGCCTGCTCCTCGTCATGCAGCGCGATCACGCCGACGCTGCGCAGGATCGCCTTCCGCAGCCAGCGCATGCCGAACAGGATCAGGAGCACGCCGACCACGAATTGCAGGACCGCGATGGGGACGAGCGCCAGCAGCGGGCCGAAAATAAGCACCAGCGCCGCAAGCAGGGCGAGCGCAAGTGCTGCGCCCGTCAGCGCGGGGCGCCAGCCGCGCGTCACCCCGACGGCAAGCACGATGGTGAAGGCTTCGACGACCTCGACGAAGGACGCCAGGAAAGAGGCCGTCACGGTGGAAAGTATCGGTGTCAGGCCATGCATGAAGCTTTTGTCCAATGCTGGGGAATCATCGGCTGGTGGGAACGATACAGCGCACGAGAGGCGGCGAGAATGCCGGAGGTGATCGCAGGGGCCGATCGGCGCGCTGGCACCGGCCTGCGCCACATGTGCCGTGGTTTGATCGCGCTCCGAGGCGAGAGTGGGACCGGACATTTCGAAGACTCATTGACGGTCTGTATCCGTTCGGTGTCCGTTGTATCGCGGCGCTGCCCTGGCTATCTGCGGGAGCAACAAGGCATTTGAGCGGCCGACGAGCCGCTCCAGCAGGAACGGAGCACATGAAGAAGATCGGATTTCTGTCCTTCGGGCATTGGTCGCCCTCGCCGCAATCGGGCACGCGCTCGGGCGCCGATGCGCTGCTGCAGTCGATCGACCTCGCGGTCGCGGCCGAGGAGCTCGGCGCCGACGGCGCCTACTACCGCGTCCACCATTTTGCCCGGCAGCTTGCCTCGCCGTTTCCGCTGCTGGCCGCCGCTGGCGCCAAGACCAAGCGGATCGAGCTCGGCACCGCCGTCATCGACATGCGCTACGAGAACCCGCTTTACATGGCCGAGGATGCGGGCGCCGCGGACCTGATCGCCGGCGGGCGCTTGCAGCTGGGCATCAGCCGCGGCTCGCCCGAGCAGGTGATCGATGGCTGGCGCTATTTCGGCTACGTGCCGCAAGAGGGCAAGAGCGACGCCGACATGGCGCGGAATCACGCCGAAATCTTCCTCGACCTGTTGCGCGGAGAAGGCTTTGCCCAGCCCAATCCGCGCCCGATGTTCCCCAATCCGCCCGGCCTGCTCAGGCTCGAGCCCTTCTCGGCCGGCCTGCGCGATCGCATCTGGTGGGGCGCGGCCACCGACGCCACCGCCGTCTGGGCGGCCAAGCTCGGCATGAACCTGCAGAGCTCGACGCTGAAATTCGACGAGAGCGGCGAGCCGCTGCATGTCCAGCAGGCCAAGCAGATCAGAGCCTATCGCGCCGCCTGGAAGGAAGCCGACCACGCGCGGGAGCCGCGCGTCTCGGTCAGCCGCAGCATCTTTGCCCTCGTCAACGACATGGACCGCGCCTATTTCGGCGGCAGCGAGGGCGAGGACCATTTTGGCTATATCGAGCCCGAGAAGCGCGCCGTGTTCGGCCGCACCTATGCCGCCGAACCGGACGTACTGGTCGAGCAGCTCAGGGAGGACGAGGCGATCGCCGAGGCCGACACGCTGCTGCTCACCGTACCCAATCAGCTTGGCGTCGACTACAACGCCCATGTCATCGAGTCGATCCTGAAGCACGTCGCGCCGGCGCTGGGCTGGCGGTGACGGCGGTTGGGCGGTGGTATCATGCCGGCGATGATGATCAACATTTGACTCTATGACAGGCCTGCGGGCGCCAAACCGCCGGCGTTAGCGCCGCCCCTCATCCCCTGCCGGGAACTTCTCCCCGTATAGTGACGGGGAGAAGGCGCTGGCAGCGGCCGGGTGCTTGTTCTGCAGCGCTGGCGATTGGCGAAACCATTCGCGGCAGCGTCTTTCTCCCTGTCACTATACGGGGAGAAATGTCCGGCTATTCGAAGCGACAATGGCCCACCCTTTGCGTCGGCCGGCGTCACAGGGCTGACGCCGCTGGCAGTGCGCTTCATTAAGCTCGGCATCGCCCTGGAGCGCATCCAGCCAGGCAAGCCGCAGCAGAACG
>NZ_RZRY01000174.1:0-10282 GCF_003998035.1 Mesorhizobium sp. M2A.F.Ca.ET.039.01.1.1
GTTCACTGGCGGGGTCGGCATCGCGGACAACTGGCTGGGCGATGCGCGCAATCCGAACGAGTGGCGTGACACTCATTATCGGATTGAGGGGCCTTCGGTGGGCGCGTTCCAGGCGGCCTTCGCCGAGAACTGGCTGGAGACCGCGGGCGAAACATTGCAAGGAGAGAAGTTCTATCCGCCACCCGAACCCGCAGGCGCGCTTAGCGCCCAGCTGGTCCTGTCATCGCAACCGAACGGCTCCGAGGATATGGAGCTGATGATGCTGGCCGCGATCGCCGCGGCCAAGGATCACCTGCGCATCGGCATGGCCTACTTCGTGCCGGACGAGATCGCGCTGCAGCAGATACTCGACGCCAGGAAACGAGGCGTGGCCGTCGACGTCATCGTGCCCAATTCGCTGACCGATGTGCCCATCGTGCGAAAAGGCTCGCGGCACTTCTGGGGTCAACTGCTCGAAGCGGGCGTGCGCATCTACGAGTTTCAGCCGACGATGTATCATCCCAAACTGCTCATCGTCGATGACGTCTGGGCAAGCTTCGGTTCCACCAACCTGGACGAGCGCTCGTTGCGCCTGAATGACGAAGCCAGCCTCAATGTCTACGGCAGGGATTTTGCGCAGACGCAGATCGACTTGTTCAACGAGGACCTGAAACGGTCGAGGCAGATCAGCCTGGCGGAGTGGCAGGCGCGTCCGCTGACCGAGAAAGTCACCGATTGGCTTGCGAGCAAGCTGCACACGCAGCTTTAGGTTCGACACGAAGAGTTTCGCGCTACGATTCACCTGGGTTAGAGCGGATCATCAACAAACATGCAGGATGGTCGTGCCAAACTTTGGGGTTGGCAGGCCCGGTCGGCGGCCGTTTTGTCACGAGCATGTCCGCCGGTCGGGCATCCTTTGGTCTGGGGCACGGAGGAGGAGACAATGCCGATTACGAGACTGTCGAAAGGCGCATTCCTGCCGGACGAGGTGACCTTCCTTGGCCGCGTCCTTGAACTCAGCGCCGGCGCCGACGAAACCGAGGAGCAGCGCGAGCGGCGGGCCTTGCGCATCATCGCGAACTACATGGCGGGGATCACCGACGAGCGGGAGCTGGCTGAGCTATCGCGAAGACCGCTGGGCAGATAACGCTCCAGCGGAGCGGCCAGGCAAAGCAGGGCCGCGATGAAACTTTCGACGGTTTTTCCAGTTCGGTTGCAAGGAGGATCCTCGACATGACCGAACCCGGTGAAGGCAGTTCTCATGGGCGAATTGACGACAAGCAGCTCGTCATTCTGCTGAAGCAAAAAACCGGCATCTCCGATGCTCAAGCCAGGAGGCTGATAAAGGCCGTCGGGCGCGACCGGCCGTCGCTTTTGCGAGAAGCCCGGATCATAAGGGCGCGCGTTCAGACGTCCGCTTCAGGTCGTATGTGACCGGCGGAATGCGGCGCATGTACTACCGGCTTGCGCGACCGTGAAGGCGCTTCGCGGCTTGCGGTTTCGCAGACGGTGCCGCCAGCGGCTCATCGAAGTCCGCCGGCTTGCACGGGCGTGCCGTTTGCGCGATGCTGAACGGTCATGACCACCCAGTATCTGGACCACAAACTGGAATGCCCGTTTTGCGGCGTCATCCGTTTGAACATTCCAGCCGATGCCCAACCCGCAACGCCGATCCACTGCGCCGAGTGCGGCGAATATCTCGGCACGTGGGATGAGCTTCAAACAGACTTCGAGCAGCAAGGCGGCACGGATGGCGTTTTCCGGCTGGACGAGGGACGTATCCAAAAGCTCAATTCCAGTCGGTGAGAAGGCCGCCGCCGGCGGCACGGATGCCGGCTGATCGACTGCTCGGCGCGCCGAACATCGGGCCTGAGAAATGGGGCATGAGAGCATCCGCCAGGTCCTTGACGCTTCAAACCCGTAAACCCATATCGAAGCCGGGCGCAGACCGCCGCGGTCCCCGCCCCTATCAAACTCAAATTGTTCGTTCGACTTGGAGGATCTTATGAACGATCGGATGTTCGACAGCCCTGTTTTCGTCAAGAGCGGAAACAGCCTTGTCCAGGAGATCGCGTGCCTCGAGGACGCCCTGGAATTCCTCTATGAATGGCCGAAGAACCGGCGCGGGCCGATCTATGAAACGGCGCTGCGCGCTTGCCAGAGGGCCTTCGACAGCGGTTTTCCGCTGACGGCCGCCAGAGAGGCATTTTGCGGTTTCGCAAAATCCGCCAGAATCCATGAAGACGTGAGCACCACCTTGCCCTGGATGGTCGGCCAAGGCCGCAAGGGCGGCGGGCTGACCGCGTAGCATCGCTGCGGATCGAGGGAGTTTTGCGATGTTCGCCAAACCGTTCGAAAAACCAATCCGCGTCTGGGTAGGACTGGGATTTCCGCGTCAGTTGAACACCGTCGTGGACGCCTATCAGTTCGCCATCGACTGGTGTGGTAACAGCCCCGAGCAAAAAGCGGCCATCCGTGCCTGCAGGGCAGCCCTCGCCGGGGATGTCGATGCGGAAACAGCGAGGGGCGTTTTCGTCGCCTTCGCGCGCAAGAAGGACATCCTCATCGAGGGTGGCACCATTCCCCCCATTCTGGGAAGTGCGCGGCCGAAACATGTCTGATGTGACCGAGGCGGCGGGCAACGCCGCCTCCTTCCTCCGACAAGAAGCCAGCTTGGATAGTTGATCCCGAAATGGAGGCAACCGACGGCATGGGCGGGGGGCGTTGGGGAGCCGCCGGTTACCAGGACTGGGGGCCATTTAATCGGTCAATGCATAGGCCCTTATGCGATAATGCCACCAATGCGCGTTCATGGGAACTGCTTTCCAGCTTAAAATTCAAACGTATATGCGGGAAAGCGCACATTCACGATGACCTTCGCGCGCTGCCCGCGACAGGAACCAGATCGGACGTGCCGCGTCATAGAGACAGGTCCTTGTCGCGGTGGAGTGACGTCGATGGTCAGGTTCCTTGTTGTCGTCTGGGTGGCGCTCTCGCTCGCGTGCGGCGTCGCGCAGGCAGCGAGGCTGGAGCCCGACGCCGTCAATCAGGCGCAATTCAGCGAAGGCGAGCCCAAAGGCGTCAGCCCCATGATGCTCAAGGCGCAGGTGCTTCTGGATCGCGCCCGCTTCTCGCCCGGCCTGATCGACGGCCGCGCGTCGCAGAACTTTACCAAGGCAGTCGCGGCCTTCCAGGCAGCGAACGGATTGCCCTCCGACGGCAAGCTCACGCGGGAGACCTGGGACAGGCTCGCGGCAACCTTCGCCGGTCTCGTGATGACGAGCTATGAGACTACCGCGAAAGATGTGCGCGGCCCCTTCACCAGGCGTATCCCGGCCCGCATGGAGAGCATGGCGCGTCTCAAGCGCCTGGGTTATCGCAACGCGCGGGAGAAGCTGGCGGAACGGTTTCATGTCAGCGAAGAATTGCTGAGGATGCTCAATCCCAAAGCCGGGTTCAGCAAGGCCGGCACGGCCCTGGTGGTGCCCGATGTCGGCCGCGGCGATCCGCCTCCACAGATAGCCAGCGTCGAGGTCGACAAGGCATCGCGCCAGGTGCGCGCGCTCGATGCATCGGGCAAGGCGATTGCCGTCTATCCTGCCTCGATCGGCAGCGAGGAGAAACCGGCGCCGAGCGGCGCGGCCGAGGTCAAGCGCGTGGTGCACAATCCGACCTATCACTACAATCCGAAATTCGCCTTCAAGGGGGTGAAGACCAAGCATCCCTTCACGATCGCGAAGGGGCCCAACAATCCCGTGGGATCGGTGTGGATCGACCTCTCGATCGAGAGCTACGGCATCCACGGCACGCCAGACCCCGGCAAGATCGGCACCACCTTCTCGCATGGCTGCATCCGGATGACCAACTGGGACGCCGAGGACCTCGCCGCCATGGTCAAGCCGGGAACGAAGGTCGACTTCAAGGACGAGACCGCGCAGGATGGGCAAGCGCAGTGACTGCGGCCAGCCCGCAGGCTGCTGCATAAATCCAGCTTATCATGACCCCTAATTTTTGAAGACGTTACAGCGCCAATCACCGCCTGTAGCTTCGACCGCGGTTGTTCTCGGCTCGGTAGAAAAACTGGTGATTAGATGCAGACACATGCGCGAGTGGTGATTGTCGGCGGGGGCTGCGTCGGCGCGGGAATCCTCTATGGGCTCGCCAAGCGCGGCTGGACCGACGTGGCGCTGCTGGAGCGCACGCAACTGACCGCCGGCTCGACCTGGCACGCGGCGGGGCTGATCCCGTCCTATGCCCGCAACATCAATGTCGGGCGTATGATCAACAAGACGATTGAGATCTATGAGGGGCTGGAGGCCGAGACCGGGCAGCCGGTTGGCTGGCACAAATGCGGGCAGCTGCGCATCGCCAATTCGCGCGACCGGCTCGACGAATATAAGAGCTATATGAGCGTCGCCGAGGTGCAAGGCATGCGGGCGCAATTGCTCACGCCCGACGAGGCGCGAAAGCTCTGGCCGCTGCTCGACAACAAGGAGATGCTGGGCGCGCTCTACCATCCTGACGACGGCCATATCGCGCCGGCCGACGTGACGCACGCCATGGCCAAGGGCGCGCGCGATCTTGGGGCAAAAGTCTATCTCAACACCGAGGTCACCGGTTTCAAGCGGACCGCCGGCGGCGAGTGGCTCGTCCAGACGAACAAGGGCGACATCACCTGCGAGCATGTGATTTGCGCCACCGGCAACTACGCGCGCCAGACCGGCGCGTTGCTCGGCCTCGACATCCCGGCGATCCCGATCCTGCACCAGTACTGGATCACCGAAGCGGTGCCGGAAGTGGTGGAGCGCAAGCGCGCCGGGCGGCCCGAAATGCCGATCCTGCGCGACGAGGGTTTCGAAGGCTATCTGCGCGAGGAAGGCGACGGGCTGATGTTCGGGCCCTATGAGCGCACCGAGCACCTCAAGCTGTTCGCCGAGGACGGCGTTCCCGCCTGGTTCGGCGCCGACCTGCTGGAAGAGGATTTCGAGGCGGTGTCGTGGAACTGGGAGCAGGCCTTGCGGCTGGTCCCGGCGCTCGGGCGCGTCGGCATCAAGGCCAATGTGCGCGGGCCCTTCCAGATGACGGCCGACGAGCTGCCCTTGATGGGACCGGCCTGGGGCCTGCCCAATGTCTGGCTCGCCGAAGGCGTGCCGGGCGGAATCCTGTGGGGCGGGACAATAGGCTATTATCTGTCGGAGCGGATCGTCGAAGGCGGCAACAGCCTCGACACGTCCGATCTCGATCCGCGCCGCTTCGGCGACTACGCCAACAAGGAATGGACGCGCCAGAAGGTGCGAGAGGCCTGGGGCACCCATGCCGAGCAGAAATATCCGGGGCAGGACATGCCAGCAGCACGGCCGCAGAAGACGGCACCTTCCTACGACCGGCTGACGGAGCTCGGCGCGGTCTGGGGCGTGCTCAACGGCTGGGAGATGCCCAACTGGTTCGCGCGCGACGGGGTCGAGGCCAAGGACCAGTATAGCTGGCGCTGGACGCCCAAGGGCAACCTCGTCGGCGAGGAGGTGCTGGCGGTGCGCAACGCCGTCGGCCTGGTCGAGATGACGCCGATGACCAAGTTCGAGGTGTCGGGGCCGAATGCCGTCCGATGGCTGGACCGGATCATCGCCAACCGTCTGCCCGCGGTCGGCAAGGTGACGCTGGCGCACCATCTGACGGCCAATGGCGGCGTGCAGGCGGAGTACATGGTGGCGCGTCTCGGCGAGGATCTGTTCTACCTGATCTCGACGCCGCGCGCCGAGCGCTGGAATTTCGACGATCTGTCGAGGCTGCTGCCCGCCGACGGCAGCGTAAGCCTGAAGAACGTGACGAACGACCGCGGCTGTTTCACGGTCGTTGGCCCCAAGGCTCGCGAGGTGCTGCAGCGGCTGACGGAGATCGATCTTTCGAACGAAAGCTTTCCGTGGTTCGGCGTCAAGACCGGCAGCGTGGCTCTTGCCAGCGACGTACGGCTGCTGCGCGTCAACTATGAAGGCGAGCTTGGCTGGGAGCTGTATCACCCCCTGCCCTACCAGCGGCAATTGCTCGACGCGATCCTGAGAGAGGGCGAAAAGCACGGCATGCGACTGGTCGGGCTGCATGCGCTGGAGTCGCTCAGGCTCGAGAAATCCTATCGCGCCATGTACCGCGACATGAACCCGGAGCTCAACGCGCTGGAGAGCGGGCTGGAGCGCTTCATCCGTCTCGACAAGGGCGACTTCGTCGGGCGCGACGCGGTGCTGAAATACAAGGAGCGCAACGACCAGCGCCGCTCGGTAACGCTCAGGATCGACACCGACGGCGCCAGCACCTTTGCCAATGAAGGGCTCTACAGCGACGGTAAGCTGGTCGGGCGCATCACCTCGGGCGGCTATGGCTACGCGGTCGGACATGACGTGGCGCTGGCGCTGCTGCCCGAGCGTTTTGCCAGGCCCGGCACCAAGCTCGACGTCGCGATCCTGGGCGACTGGAAGGTCGCCGAGGTCATCGCGGATTCGCCTTACGACCCCACCTCGGCCAGAGCGCGGATGTAACAGGCGGGGCCTGCAACGGCCCGTTGCCGACCTGTCCTTCGGAGTGAAGCCCGTATGCGCATCGAGCGGATCAACGTCTATTCGGCCCAATTGCCGGTCAGAGGCGGCGTCTACCGCATGGCCAGCGCCGATGTGGAGGCGCTGGACTCCTCGCTGGTCGAGATCATCACCAATGACGGGCTCACAGGCTGGGGCGAGACCTGCCCGATCGGCCCGGTCTACCAGCCGCATCACGCGCTGGGCGCGCGCGCCGCGATCGCCGAAATCGCGCCCGGCCTGATCGGTGCGGAGGTTGCCTCGATCAGGCTGCTTGCGAAGCGGATGGACGAGCGGCTGAACGGCCACGGCTATGCCAAGGCCGCCTTCGACATGGCCTTCCTCGATCTGCTCGGGCAGAAGCTCGGCGTGCCGGTCTCGACGCTGTTGGGCGGGGCGCTGACGGATCGCGTGCCGGCCTATTATTCGCTGATCGTCGGGGAGCCGGAGGAAACGGCAAGGATCGCCGCCGACAAGGTGAAGGCCGGCTATCCGCGCCTGCAGGTGAAGATCGGCGGGCGCAATCTCGAGGAAGACGTCGCCGTCGTCCACAAGGTCTGGGAAGCGGTCGGCTACAAGGCGCGGCTGGCGGTCGACGGCAACCGTGGCCTGACGGTGGCCGCCGCGCTCCATCTCGACCGGCTCTGCCAGCAAATCCCCTTCGTTTTCGAGCAGCCTTGCAACACGATGGAGGAGATCGCGACGCTGAGAGGCCGCGTCACGCATCCCGTCTATCTCGACGAGAGCACCGAGGACCAGAACGCTGTGCTCAGGGCGATCTCGATGGGGATTGCCGACGGCTTCGGCTTCAAGGTCACGCGTCTCGGCGGGCTGACCAGGATGACCACCGTGCGCGACCTTTGCGCCATCCGCTCGCTGCCGCATAGCTGCGACGACGCCTGGGGCGGCGACATCATCGCGGCAGCCTGCGTGCACCTAGCCGCCACCGTCGAGCCGCGCCGCATGGAAGGCGCCTGGATCGCGCAGGAATACATCAAGGGCCATTTCGACCAGGAGCACCCGGTCGTCATCAAGCAAGGCCATATCGCCGTGCCGCAGCGGCCGGGGCTGGGCGTGAAACCCGAGCCCGGCATGTTCGGCAAGCCGGTGGCGATATACGGGCCGTAAGCCGGTCGATCACTTCGTGAACGGTACGGATCGTTCCGCCCTGTTCCGCGTTCTTGTGACACGCAAGGAGGAACGGCGATGGACGACGATCGGACCGAGAAGATCAGGCAGCGCGCCTATGAGATCTTTCAACGTGAGGGCGGCATCCTCGGCAATCACGAACGGCACTGGCAACAAGCGGAGATGGAGATCGACCGCGAGGCGGCCCTGCCGCTGACCGCGGATGACGCGCTGCCCGAAACGCGCGAGATCGACAGCGCGGATGTGTTGACGGTGGAGGCGCTTGCCATGCGCACAGGCATTTCGGGCGACGAGGCGCAGGAGCTGCTCGACCGACTGGGCAACGATCGCGCGGCGATCGAGCAAGCGGCGCGAGATCTGAGCGCGAAGCGGCGCAGCTGACGAGCCGGCAACCAACCTATCCGCGGTGAGAACCACGGGCATGCCCAGGATACGTCCCCCGGCGTCTGCGCCCCGGCGTGCACTAGCAGGTACGCTGGTCGCGCTTATCCTCATCCTCGTGATGGGATGGGCAGCGCTTCGTTGAGCAGCGCTCGCTTTTCGCTCCGTTCCCGGAACCCTCAGCCGCATCAGAGGTTCACCCCTGTACAACCACAGGAGATGCATCATGGACCACACCAGCCACGTAAGACTGACCAATGCCGAGCTCACGCCCGACATCCTCGAAGGCGCGACCATCTACGGCCCCGATGACGAGAAGATCGGCTCGGTCGACCACCTGCACGGCAGCCAGGTCGTGATCGATGTCGGCGGCTTTCTCGGCATCGGCGCCAAGCCGGTGGCCGTCACCGCCAGCCAGCTCGATTTCATGCGCGACGAGGACGGCGACGTCCACGCCGTCACCAGCTGGACGAAGGACCAGTTGAAGGCGATGCCGGAGCATCGCGACTGAGCGGCGCGAAGCAGCTGGCGCTCGGGGGCTCCACCTGGCGGCCGTGCTCAACGAGACGCTGGCGGTGGAAAAATAGCCGCCGCGCAGAAACCAGGCTGCGGGCAAACAAGCCGATGCGCGGCATCGGGTGAAGATGGCAACGAACCCCGGCTCTTCAGCCGCTATCGCCCTTCGGTCAAGGCACGAACTTCCGTCGGCGTCATGCCGTAGCGCAGGCGGAACTGCCGATAGAAGGTGGATGGCTCGTTGAAGCCGACCTCAAAGGCAATGTCGGCGATGCGCCGCAGCAACTGTCGGCGGTCGGTGAGGCAGCTATGGACATAGGCGAGCCGCTCCCCGTTGACATAGTCGGAAAAGCTTGTGCCCTCCCCGGCAAAGAGCTGGCGGACATAGCGCTCGCTGATACCGAACTTGCGCGATATCTGCCCGGCGTTGAGCCCGGGATCGGTCAGATTGCGGGCGATGTGCTGCTTGATGGCCGCAAGTCTTGCGGCGCGGACACCAGGGGGATGCGTATGGGCCTCCATCCCACCGAAGGAAACGGCAAGAAGGTCGGTGATATGGCGGGAAGCAAGAGGCGCGAGCGTCTCGGGCTCCTCGATATGCAGGAGCGACCAGAGGTAATCGAACAGCAGTCGGTGGGCCGGGAGCGTCCGGCCGAGACTGTCGGGACGCACATCATCGAGGTTCTTCACCAGCGGGACCAGCAGCGAGCGCTTGAACTGAAGCGCCATGGTCCATTGCGAATCCTCGCTGGCGACCGAGTAGCGGCGGTCCATCGGCAGGATCGCCGCGGTGCCGGGATCGGTGCTGAAATCGCCACGCCCAGGCATGGTGAAGCGGTAGCCGCCCTTGTTCCAGGATAGGATGATATCGTCGTTGCCGTCGGCCATCAGCCCGCTGTTGCGCTCCCAGACCATGGGAGAGACGTTGCCCTTGGTGAGATTCATCTCGGGCAGGATCAGGGTGCGGGCAGAGAATTTGAGAGGCGTGTCGGCCCGCGGCGTGATGTCCAACCGCATCTGGATGCGACCGTAGAAATCGCGAATGAACTCGTCCCGTTGATCTTCGGGAATGTCGTCCGCCGAGAACATGGCCACCCGATCAGCGCTCGCCATCGTGCTCCCTGTCGAAGACTGCCTGGGGTTGGACGGCGCCTGCCCGCAATTGGCCTTTGCCTGTCCGTTGGCGCTTGAGAAACACCATTTCCGCCCTGGTTTGAGCCCGAATCCAGAATGGCCTCTCAGCTTTCGGAAAGTGAGTTAAGTGTGACAAATTTGCAAGACAGAAATTCCGGAACAACAACTGTTCCGTTATTGCAATTTTGACTTCCGTATCCGCCACACGCACCCGGATTTTCTCTGCTAGCGGTGCGTTGAAGGGGTGGTACTCGATTTTCATGTCCGCAATGCGCGGACATGTCTTCGCAGATTGGCTGACGGCCCCGGAGCCCGCTCATGCATGGGCGGGAAGGAATGTGGACGCAATTTCGAAACTGGCAATTCAACGAGGAACGTATCCGATGAAGATCATACCCACGTCCATGGCCGCCATGGCGATCGTTCTTGCCACCGGCAGCGCTTTCGCGGCCGATGCGCTCGCCCCGGAAGCGGCCCCGATGCCGCCGACTGAGGAGAGCTTCAGCTGGACGGGGCCCTATCTCGGCGGGTTCGGTTCGTTTGCGGTTGGCGACATG
>NZ_RZRY01000175.1:0-10266 GCF_003998035.1 Mesorhizobium sp. M2A.F.Ca.ET.039.01.1.1
GCGCTCCATAGAGAATGCATGCGCCCACCCACCACCGGCTCAGCCTCCTCTCCGGCCGCTGCGGTCCCCTCCCGGCTCTCCCGCAACGCGAGGAAATTATTGCGAACAAAGCGGAAACGATGCTTGATGGGCGATGAACATCGCCGCTCGTGATTCGTCCTTCGAGACGCCCGCTTATCTTGCCCGGCTGAATGATGAGCAGCGGCTGGCGGTGGTGCATGGCGACGGCAAGGTGGCGGCGCCGCTGCTGGTGATTGCGGGCGCCGGCTCCGGCAAGACCAACACGCTGGCGCATCGCGTCGCCCATCTCATCGTCAAGGGCGCCGATCCGCGCCGCATCCTGCTGATGACCTTCTCCCGTCGTGCCGCGGCCGAGATGGCCAAGCGGGTCGAGCGCATTGCCGGCGAGGTGCTGGGGCGCGACGCGGCGATCATCGGCGACGCGCTGGCCTGGGCCGGCACTTTCCACGGCATCGGCGCCAGGCTGCTGCGCGACTATGCCGAGCAGATCGGCCTCGACCCGGCCTTCACCATCCATGACCGCGAGGATTCGGCCGACCTGATGAACCTTGCACGGCATGAGCTGGGATTCTCGAAAACCGAAAGCCGCTTTCCGACCAAAGGCACCTGCCTGCAGATCTATTCGCGGGCGGTGAACGCGCAGGCGCCACTGGACGAGGTGCTCGGCTCCGCCTTCCCCTGGTGCGCGGCATGGGCGGAGCAACTGAAGGAGCTTTTCGCGGCGTATGTCGAGGCCAAGCAGGCGCAGAACGTGCTCGATTACGACGACCTGCTGCTCTACTGGGCGCAGATGGCGGCCGAGCCGGAAATCGCCGCTCATCTCGGTTCCCGCTTCGACCACGTGCTGGTCGACGAGTACCAGGACACCAACCGGCTGCAGGCTTCGATCCTCCTGGCGCTGAAACCGGACGGCGCCGGCCTGACGGTGGTGGGCGATGACGCGCAGTCGATCTATTCCTTCCGCGCCGCGGAAGTGCGCAACATCCTCGATTTCCCGAAACAATTCGCGAAGCCCGCCGAGATCGTCATGCTGGAGCGCAACTACCGCTCGACCGAGACGATCCTGGCAGCCGCCAACAGGGTGATCGGCGAGGCCAGCGAACGCTTCACCAAGAATCTGTGGACCGAGCGCCGTTCCTCGCACAGGCCGCAGCTGGTCAGCGTACGCGACGAGGCCGAGCAGGCGAATTATGTCTGCCAGGCGATCCTGGCCGAACGCGAGGCCGGCACGGCGCTGAAGGCGCAGGCGGTGCTGTTTCGCACCTCGAGCCACAGCGGGCCGCTGGAGGTGGAGCTGACGCGTCGCAACATCCCCTTCGTCAAGTTCGGCGGCTTGAAATTCCTCGACGCCGCGCATGTCAAGGACATGCTGGCGATGCTGCGCTTCGCCGAGAACCCACGCGACCGCGTCGCCGGTTTCCGCGTGCTGCAGCTGATGCCGGGCATCGGGCCGTCCGCCGCCTCGCAGATCGTGGATGCCATGGCGACGTCGCTCGACGAGACGCTCGGCCTTGCCCGCTTCCGGCCGCCGCAGCGCGCCGCGCAGGATTGGCCGGTGTTCCTCGACATCTATAGCGGCCTACGCGCCGGCGCCAAATGGCCGGCCGACCTCGAACGGATCAGGCTCTGGTACGAACCGCATATGGAGCGCATCCATGAGGATGCGATCACGCGCCGGGCCGATCTCATCCAGCTCGAGCAGATCGCCTCGACCTATCCGTCGCGCGAACGCTTCCTGACCGAGCTGACGCTCGATCCGCCCGACGCCACCAGCGACCAGGCCGGGGCGCCGCATCGCGACGAGGATTACCTCATCCTGTCGACCATCCATTCGGCCAAGGGCCAGGAATGGAAGAACGTCTTCGTGCTGAACACGGTCGATGGCTGCATCCCGGCCGATCTCGGGGTCGGCACCAAGGAGGACATCGAGGAGGAACGCCGGCTGCTCTATGTGGCGATGACCAGGGCCAAGGACAGTTTGCATCTGGTGGTGCCGCAGCGCTTTTATCCGCACAACCAAGCTGCGCGCGGCGACCGCCATGTCTATGCCTCGCGCACCCGCTTCATCCCGGCCTCGATGCTTCCGGCATTCGAGCAGTCGTCCTGGGCGAGTGCGGCGCTCAAGGACGACCCGCGCCAGCGGCCAGGCGTCAAGGTCGACCTTGGCGCCCGCATGCGCGGCATATGGAAATAGGCCGCCTGCCCCCTCCTGCCGATTCACGCGACGGATCAGGTCCAAGACGGAAAAATCGGCGTGCGCGGAACCTCACGCCGCAAGCCGCGTTGTGTGGCGTCCCTTCCCAGACCGGAGGCCCGCCGCCTCCGCAGCCAACAGACGAGGTCTCAATGTACGACAGGATGTTCTTCACCCCGGTCGCCCTCAGCGTCGGCGCCGGCCATAAGCGCATGATCGCCTCGCTGTCCGCCATGCATGAATTCCTGACCGAGTTTCCGCCATCGCGGCGGCGGCTGAGCTACGGCGCCGCGGTAAAGGCCTGCGAGGCGGCACGGGCCCGAGAAATCTCGGCCGAGGCCGCGCGCGATGCGCTGATCACCTTCGCGGTGACCGCCGGCATCCTGTGGCCGTCGGACCAGCCGATCGTTTCGGTGAAGCCTGTCGCGCGCGGCTATGGCGGTTTTGCCGCCTGATTTACGGCGATCTTCTCAGGCCCACCGCCTATGAACTGCCCCCGGCTCAGTTCACCTGACGAGAGGCTTTTCCTTGCCGTTATTCGGGCTTGCCGGCGGCCGAGGCTTCGGCGATCGCGGCCGGTTCGGCCGCTGCGACGAAAGGATAGAGGAGCTGCCGGTGGTAGAGCTGCGGCACAGGCTCGTCGACACCATATTTTTCTGGCATCCGCGGCGGCATGAACAAAGTGCCGCCGATCAGGTCGAGAAAGGGCAATTGGCCGGCGAAGTTCTTGTCATAGGCGTCGCGTTCGTTGGCGTGGTGCCAGTGATGGAACTGCGGCGAGGCAATCAGCCATTTCAGCGGCCCGAATTTGATGCGCGTATTGGAGTGGATGAACACCGACTGCCACTGGTAGATCAAGCACGTAGATGAGAACCGCCTCGGCGGAAAAACCCAGCGCGAACAGCGGCAAGAACGAAGCCGACTTGGTCAGGATCTGGTCCACCGGCTGCACGCGGTGCGCGGCCAGCCGGTCCATCTCCTCGATCGAGTGGTGGATGGCGTGGAGGCGCCACAGGAACGGCACCGCGTGAAAGGCGCGATGGGCGAGGTAGAAGCCGATGTCGGCGATGAGCAGAGCCTCGATCGCCTGCAGCCACACAGGCTGCGACTGGACGGCGGCGGTGAGCGCCTCGGGAACAAAACGCTGCGCCAGCAGCATCGCCGCGCCAACCACCAATACTATGCCGGCCTTGATGACAATGCCGTTGAAGAGCAGGTAGAAAACGTCGTTCAGCCAATGCCGGCGCGTCGCCGACTGCTCGCCATGCAGCGGCAGGAGCTGCTCCAGCGGGATGAAGATGAGGGGCGATGATCAGCACCGCCTTGAAGTCGATGAGATCGAATACGGTCGCTCGCGGATCGGCTGAGGTCAGCCGCCGACACTAGCCGCCAAAGGATGAACGGACCGTTGATGGTGCTAAGGGACGCCTAAAGCGCGTCGCGATCTTTCAGATTCGCTCCATGCGCTTTAGGTTTTTGATTTTACGCATGTCTTTATCTCTTTATCCCGAAACCGTTTCCCACTTTCGGGAGACATGCTTTAGTGCATGGTGCCGCCGGCATTGCCAGCCGTCCCGCTGCGCCGGCTCTCGAAGCTCACCTGGTCGCGGCCGTTGGACTTGGCCTTGTAGAGATGGCGGTCGGCGACCTGGAAAACGTCGTGGTAGGTGGTCGGGCCGCTGAAGGCGATGCCGCCGATGCTCACGGAAAGCGGCCAGGGCCGCCCGTCGGGGGCAAATTCGGCCTCGCGAATGCGGCGCCTGATGGATTCGGCGACCAGGAAGGAGCGTGTGGCATCGGCGCCGGGCAGGAAGACCGCGAATTCTTCGCCGCCGATGCGTCCGACGATGTCGGCGCCATGCAGTTGCCCCTTGATCGTCGCGGCGATCAACCTCAGCGCCTGGTCGCCGCAGTCGTGGCCCAGGCGGTCATTGATCGACTTGAAATGGTCGGCATCGACGATCAGCAGCGCGCCGGCGTCGGCGACCGTCTGGTCGCGGGCCTGGTCGAGATAGGCCTCGACCAGCATCGAGAAGGCGCCGCGGTTGAAGACCGCGGTCAAGCTGTCGGTCGCGGCGATGACGCTGAGCTCCTTTTGCGTGATCGCCAGCTGGCGCATCTTCCACATCAGGAAGAACAGAAAGGAGCCGCCGAGGACAAGCGGCAGGAAAAGATCCGTGAGTTTCGCCCACAGCAGCGCCTGCGGCGACAGCGAGGGAAAATTGAAGGAATCGACGAAGAAGGCGACGGCAATGAAAAAGGCTGTGCCGGCGGCGGTGACCACCACGACCCTGCCCCAGCTTGTCGGGGACAAATCGATGCGCATGCCGTTGCTCCCACTGCTACCGGCTTATTGTGGAGCGCGAGCGCAAAGGAAGTCCTAACATATTAGCTTCAATGCAAGTGTGGTTAACAGGCCGTCGGAACCGCCCTTGGCGGCAGGCAAGCAGAAAGCCCGCCGCCAAAAGCAGCAGGCTTCCCGACTGGCCGGAGGTTCTCGTCAACGCACCGCCAGCAATGGCGGCGATGCGGTAGGAGATGCCGCAGAGCCCTCACGGCCGGTCCGGCACTCCCGACCGGGCTGTCTTGCAGCATATGTCAGCGACGCGAAATCATCAGGCAGAGCGCCCTCAGATCGGCATCATAGGTTCCTTCGCTGGAAAGCACGTCGGCGCTGCGCTTCTTCATGCGCGCAAGTTGGGTACCCGACATCTGCGCAACAGCGGCCGAAGGCTTGGTGGTGACCGAAGTGCCGGGGGTGCCCGGAACTCCTGGAGTGCCCGGTATGCCGACACCGACACCGGCGGAAGCTCCAAGCGTCCCGATGCCGACATTGGAGCCGCTGGTGCCGATCGAGGTGGTGGCTCCGGTATCGGTCCCGCCCAGGGACACCGCCGCATCCGCCGCCTGGCCGCCGCCAAGCGAAACGCCAGCGTTGGCGCCGTTGGTGCCGCCGATGGAGGCCGTGCTGCTTCCCCCAAAGGAGGCATCCGCATTGGCACCGCTCGCGCCGCCGACGTTAGCGCTGGCGCCATTACCACCGACGGACACGCCGCCGACACCACCCAATCCAAGACTTGCGGCATGGCCCGGAACCGCCAAAATAGCGATGACCGCGCCGCAAGTAAGGACTTTATGCAATTCCCGAATGATACTTGGCATGACACTCTCCTCTTAGACGGAATATGCTGCACTGCATCATACAGGCACCGCGTTCTTTGACTGACGCCGTGGGCATACATATCTACGCCGAAATTCACGCCTCAGTTTCGTACCGTATTTGCAGTAATACTTTTTTGTTCTTGTTGCTATATCGAATTGTTAAATAAATTTTCGACTTTTCTTCGAAATTTAAATTGTAAAGCAAACAAAAAACACTTCCCGCAGCAAGCGCCATTCGCAACGAACCGCAGCAGAAACGTGCGGGTTCCCGGAGCTTATGCTTCAGGCATAGGCGCGGCCTTCCTCGGAGCGCTGGAACAGCGCCAGATCGAGCGGCACCGAAGGGCGGCCGAGCACGGTCAGCACCATGTGCGCCTGGCCGCGATGATGGGTCTGGTGGTTGAAGAAATGGCTGAGCGCGGGTGCCACGCGTTGCGAGACAGTTCGCATATCGGAGAGGGTCATATAGGAGAAGCGGCCGGCGAGCGCCTTTTCGCTCATGCCGCCGACCCAGTTGATGATCCGCTTGTCCTCCGCCTCGCGCGCGCTGTGCAAGGGTGGCAGCGCCTTGTAAAGAATGGCGTCAAGGGAAGACGGTGCCTGTCCCTCGCCGGTGAAACGCTTCATCCAGATACGATCGGCAGTCAGGATATGGTTGAGCGTTCCCATCATCGAGCCGAAGAAGGCGCCGGTGTCGCGGTTGAATTCCTCGTCGCTGAGGTGTGCCGCGGCATCGTAGAGACGCTGGTTGGCCCATTGATTATAGGCCGCAAACATCATGAAATGCTGTTTCATCATCCACCGGTTCGCCACGAATCCTGGCTCTACGTAACCCGCAGCAACGGACCCGCCAATGACCATTCTGCTTTACGACCTCGTCGGCCATGATGTCGGCCGCCCGTTCAGCCCGCATTGCTGGAAGACCAAGATGGCGCTGGCTCATAAGGGGCTCGCCGTCACCAAGGTGCCGACGCGCTTCCTCGAGGTGCCGGAAGTCGAGAGCGGCGCGTCGAAGACGGTGCCGGTGATCCGTGACGGCGAGCGCGTGGTGGCCGATTCCTTCGCCATCGCGCTCTATCTCGACGAAGCCTATCCGGATCGGCCGACGCTATTCGGCGGCGATGGCGGCAAGGCGATGGCGCGCTTCATCGAGCGCTGGTCGCAGTTCACCATCCATCCCTACGTCGCGACGGTGGCGCTGACCGATCTGCATGACATGCAAGACGAGCCCAACGCCGCCTATTTCCGCGAAAGCCGCGAGCAGCGGTACGGCAAGCGGCTGGAAGAGGTCGTGGCGAACCGCGATGCCGGGCTCGCGGCCTTCCGCGCCGCGCTGGAGCCGCTGCGCTCGACGCTCACCTACCAGCCCTTCATCGGCGGCGAGGCGCCGCTGTTTGCCGATTACATCGTGTTCGGCGCGCTGCAATGGGGACGCATCGCCTCGCCTTTCCAGTTGCTCGACGACGGCGACAGCATCGCCCGCTGGTTCGAGCGCTGCCTCGACCTGCATGGCGGTATCGGACGGCAGGTCGCGGCGGCGGCGTGACGGCCGTCGGAATTGCCATGCTGCGTTATGAGATGCAGGGCGGGATCTGGGTCTACCCCGGCAAGGGCGGCTGGCATTTCATCACGCTGCCAACGGATGTCGCGGCGCGGATCAAGGCGGCCATGGCGGGGCTGGCGCGACCCTGGGGCTCGCTTGGTGTGACGGCTGTCATCGGCAGGACAAAATGGACTACGTCGCTTTTCCCCGACAAGGCCTCGGGCAGCCTGCTTTTGCCCGTCAAGGCGTCGGTGCGGCAAGCTGAGAGCCTGAAGGCCGGAGACGCGCCGATCGTGACCATTGAGATCGGGCTTTAATTCCGCTTGAGCGCGTCCTTGTCGATCAGCCTGACACAGATCGGATCGCCTTCACCGATGCGCGTACATTGCCATTCCGGGCCGAAGCCGAAATTGTGATCCGGCGGCGGCAGAACCAGCAGGAGGAAGGCGATCACGGCGCATATGAGCGCCATGAAGACGATACCCACGATGTCGCCGCGTCTGAGATAAGGCCAGTTCATCGCCTCCGGCTCCGCCGCCGCGAGCGTTCCGGAGCAAGCGCCCGAAGCGCATGCAGCCGTTTCATTATCCCGCAAAGCGCCCGCCTTGACCAGAAGCCGCCTCCCCTTGGCAAGCCGCCGGGCGGCTTGTATAGAGCCCGCCACTCCAATTTCCATTCCCAAGAACAAGGACGACCCTATGGCGATCGAACGCACCT
Organism: Mesorhizobium sp. M2A.F.Ca.ET.039.01.1.1; assembly: GCF_003998035.1. Lineage (NCBI taxonomy): Bacteria > Pseudomonadati > Pseudomonadota > Alphaproteobacteria > Hyphomicrobiales > Phyllobacteriaceae > Mesorhizobium > Mesorhizobium sp. M2A.F.Ca.ET.039.01.1.1. The sequence goes on from NZ_RZRY01000175.1 coordinate 7,638, forward strand.
TCTCCATGATCAAGCCGGACGCGACCAGGCGCAACCTGACGGGCGCCATCACCAAGATGCTCGAAGACGCCGGCCTGCGCGTCGTCGCATCGCGCCGCGTGTGGATGAGCCGCCGCGAGGCCGAAGGTTTCTACGCCGTCCACAAGGATCGCCCGTTCTTCGGCGAGCTGGTGGAATTCATGTCGTCGGCGCCCACCATCGTGCAGGTGCTGGAAGGCGAGAACGCCATCGCCCGGAATCGCGAAGTGATGGGCGCCACCAACCCGGCTAACGCCGCAGAAGGCACCATCCGCAAGGTGCATGCGCTGTCGATCGGCGAGAACTCGGTGCACGGCTCCGACGCGCCGGAGACCGCCGCGCAGGAGATCAAGTACTGGTTCTCGGACACCGAGATCGTCGGCTGAGTCAGCTGAAACCTTCCGGGTACAGAAGGCGGCCCGTCGGCCGCCTTTTTAACATGGGTGAATGCGCGACCGACGCAGCACCCTATGGTGCCGGTCTGGCGATAGAAGGCTCACCGCCCCCGCGAGCTTCTGTCATGCTTCCGTCCAACAATGGAGGATGCGATGATTGGCCCCCATGTTTCCAAGAGCGGCATAGCTTATCCAGACGATCTCGTCCTGCTGAAGCGCATCTATGATCAGGTCTGCGTGGAGCGAGGCATTGCCCGCGGCAGTTCCGAGGCTTCGGACCTGGCGATCGAAGCCATGGAGCTGTTTTCCGCCGGCATTTTCGACGAGGATACGATCGGCCGCCGTCTTCGCGACCGCTGATCGAGGGTACCTAAAGCGCGTCGCGATCCTTCGGATTCGCTCTATGCGCTTTGGTCTTTGATTTGCGCATGTCTTTAACCCGAAACCGGTTCCCACTTTCGGGAGACATGCTTTGGAGCTCAGTCTCCGTCGCCGTAGCGGATGACCTCGACCTTCTCCCTGGTGATCAGGCAGCTCTTCTCACTCGTCAGCGCCTTGATCGCAGGGATCAGCGCATCGATTTTCTCCGGCGCGTCGACGATCTCGACGACGATGGGCAGATCCTGCGACAGGCGCAGGATCTTGGCGGTGTGGAGCACGCTGGAGCGGCCGAAGCCCAGCGGCCCGCGCAGCACCGTGGCGCCGGCCATGCCGGTTTCGCGGGCCTTGATGACGATCGCCTCGTGCAGCGGCTTGCCGTCGGCCGCCCTGTCGTCCTCGCCGAAGAAGATCCTGAGCAGCGCGCATTGCGCGGGAAGTTCCATGTTTTCCTCCCTAGAGCGGCTCACCGTTTCACAGAAACGGCGAACCGCTCTATCTCTTTGTTTTGACGCAATTCCGGACGGAAACCCGCTCACACTTTTCCTGGAATTGCTCTAGCTACCTGTTGCCTGACTACCTTTCGGCAAGCGGTTGAGCCTGGATGCCATGAGATAACCCAGCCACGCCGCGACGAGCGACGGCCCGACCACACTGATGAGATAGGTCGCGGCCAGCGGCAAGTCGCCCTCGAACAGCAAGATGAAGGTATCGAGGCTCATCGCCGAAAACGTGGTGAGGCCGCCGCAAAAGCCGGCCATGACGAAATTGCGGCTGACCGGTCCGACCATCATGCGCCCATCCGGTCCGGTCAGCGTCGCGAAAGCCATGATGACCCAGGAGCCGACGACGTTGACGAAAGCGGTCGACCATAGAGCGTTCAGGCCGAGCAGCGAGACGACGACGTAGCCCGACAGGAACCGGGTCAGGGAGCCGATCGCCGCGCCGCAGCCGACCGCCAGATAAAGCCGCATTGCCGCCTGTCTGTCCGTCATCGCTCAGCCCGCTGCCCCGGTAGCTGAACCAGCCACCCAGGTTGCTGACTCAGCCACCCAGACGATCGCCCAGAAGCCGAAGGCGACGAACAGCACGCACAGAACCGACGAGGCGACGACGTTGAAGGCCGCGAGCCGGCCCTCCCCGTCGAGCGCGAGGTTGAGCGTCTGCAGGCAGAAGGACGACACGGTGGTGTAGCCGCCGAACAGGCCGACGACGATGAGGTCGCGCACGAGATCGCTGGCGAAGACGCCGCCGACCGCCCGCGCGGCACCGGCAAAGGCGCCGATGGCAAGGGCGCCGGAGACGTTGACCGCCAGCGTGCCCCAGGGAAAGGTCTCGCCGACCCCATGGCCAATCACGCCGGAGAGGAAGAAGCGGGATACGCCGCCGAGGAAACCGCCGATCAGGACCAGGGCGCAGGCCGCAAGGGTCATCGTCTCAATGCCTTTCCAATGCGATTCCCGCACGGGAATCACTTCACGAAATCAGGCATGATGCGAGCGGGAAAAACAAATCCTGCCGCGCAAGAGCACGCCTGGCAGGAGTCATCAGCCCATAAGGGCGGTTTCGGGGGAACCCCATCCCCATTTTCGGGCGAGCCTAGGCGGTTGAGGCGGTGGGGTCAATTGGGGCCGCTAGCTGAAAGACGGTTACCCCGCGTTCCTTCGCGCCCCCCTCTGGCCTGCCGGCCATCTCCCCCACTTGGGGGAGATTGGCAGCCGTGGCGCCGAACTCAATCCTGCAACGCTGGAGATTGGCGAAAGCCGGCGCGACATTCGATCTCCCCCCTCGTGGGGGAGATGTCCGGCAGGACAGAGGAGGGCGCTGTCCCGCCAGCG
>NZ_RZRY01000176.1:0-10251 GCF_003998035.1 Mesorhizobium sp. M2A.F.Ca.ET.039.01.1.1
GACATAGATCAGGGCGAGGGGGCGGCGGCTGCGCGATTAGTGCGCTGCGGATTTGGCATCCACCAGATTCGAGATCGGGATCTGCAATGAAATTCGGCACAGAGATCGTCCTTCTAAGCGTGTTCGCTTTTGCGGCCCTGGTGGCCGCCGGCTTCGGCGTGGATGAACCTTTCCGCCGACACATGTGGGTGTTGTTCTTCGCAGTGGCTGGTTTCACTGCGATCCTGTTGCGCAACACGGAGTTCAAGCCAGCAGCTCCGATTGACCCATCCGCTTACATGGATGGTCCGATCCGCTACGGCGCGATCGCCACCGTGTTCTGGGGTGTCGTCGGCATGCTGGTCGGCGTGGTGATCGCGCTGCAGCTCGCCTACCCCGATCTCAACATCCAGCCCTGGTTCAATTTCGGTCGTTTGCGGCCGTTGCACACATCCGGTGTCGTCTTCGCCTTCGGCGGCAACGCGCTGCTTTGCACGTCTCTGTATGTCGTGCAGCGCACCTGCCGCGCCCGCCTCTTCGGCCGTGATCTGGCCTGGTTCGTCTTCTGGGGCTACCAGCTGTTCATCGTCATGGCCGCGACCGGCTACCTGCTCGGCATCACCGAGGGCCGCGAGTACGCCGAACCCGAATGGTATGTGGATGTCTGGCTGACCATCGTCTGGGTCGCCTACCTCATTCTGTTCCTTGGCACGATCCTGAAGCGCAAGGAACCGCATATCTACGTGGCCAACTGGTTCTACCTGTCGTTCATCGTCACCATCGCGATGCTGCATGTGGTCAACAACCTGTCCATACCAGTCTCGTTCCTGGGCTCCAAGAGCTACTCCGCCTTTTCAGGGGTCCAGGACGCCTTGACGCAATGGTGGTACGGCCACAACGCGGTCGGCTTCTTTCTCACCGCCGGCTTCCTCGGCATGATGTATTATTTCGTGCCCAAGCAGGCGAACCGGCCAGTCTATTCGTACCGGCTGTCGATCGTCCATTTCTGGGCGATCATCTTTCTCTACATCTGGGCCGGGCCGCATCACCTGCACTACACCGCCTTGCCCGATTGGGCGCAGACGCTCGGCATGGTGTTCTCGATCATGCTGTGGATGCCGTCCTGGGGCGGCATGATCAACGGCCTGATGACGCTGTCCGGCGCCTGGGACAAGCTGCGCACCGATCCGATCATACGCATGATGGTGATGGCCGTCGCCTTCTATGGCATGTCGACCTTCGAAGGCCCCATCATGGCGATCCGGGCGGTCAATTCGCTGTCGCATTATACCGACTGGACGATCGGCCACGTCCATTCGGGCGCGCTCGGCTGGGTTGGCATGATCTCGTTCGGCGCAATCTACTACATGGTGCCGAAGCTCTGGAACCGGCAACGGCTCTACTCGTTGCGGCTGGTCACCTGGCATTTCTGGCTGGCGACACTTGGTATCGTTGTCTACGCCGCGGTGATGTGGGTATCCGGCGTCATGCAGGGCCTGATGTGGCGCGAATACGACGAGCAGGGCTTCCTGGTCTACTCCTTCGCCGAGACCGTCGCCGCCATGCACCCCTACTATGTCATGCGCGCCATCGGTGGGGCCATGTACCTCTCCGGCGCGCTGATCATGGCCTGGAACATCACCAGGACCATCCTCGGCCACCAGCGCGAGGAGGAGCCGATGCCGAGCCCCGTCGCCATCCGACCTGCGCGATCAGGAGCCAGGTAATGGGCTTGATGGACAAACACGCAATCATCGAGAAGAACGCCACGCTTCTTCTCGTTGGCTCGCTGCTCGTGGTGACGGTCGGCGGCATCGTCGAGATCGCGCCTCTCTTCTATCTCGACAATACGATCGAGAAGGTGGAAGGCATGCGCCCCTATTCGCCGCTCGAACTTGTCGGGCGCAACATCTATATGCGCGAGGGCTGCTACCTCTGTCATAGCCAGATGATCAGGCCGTTCCGCGACGAAGTTGAGCGCTATGGCCACTACAGCCTAGCTGCCGAGTCCATGTACGATCACCCCTTCCAGTGGGGATCGAAGCGCACCGGGCCGGATCTCGCCAGAGTTGGCGACCGCTACTCGAATGCATGGCATGTCGCGCATCTTACCGACCCGCGCTCGGTGGTGCCGGAATCGATCATGCCGAGCTATGGGTTCCTGAAAGACACGCCGATCGACGTGAAGGATTTCTCAACGCATCTGGTCGCCAACAGGCTTGTAGCCGTCCCTTACACCGATGACATGATCGTCCACGCCAATGCGGATCTGGCGGCGCAGGCCGATCCCAATGCCGACACATCAGGCCTTGAGGCGCGTTACCCAAAAGCCAAGATCGGCGACTTCGACGGCAACCCGCAACAGGTCACCGAAATGGATGCCCTGCTCGCCTACCTGCAGATGCTTGGCACACTGGTCGACTTCAAAAATTACGACGAAGCCGCCGGCTACCGCTGAGGAGAACGCTGATGACCTACAATTTGATGCGGGCGTTTGCCGACAGCTGGGGCCTGGTTGCGATGGCGCTGTTCTTCGTGGGGTGCATCGCCTTTGCCCTACGCCCCGGCAGCCGAAGGCTGGCCGACGAAGCGGCCCGCATTCCGCTCGAGGACGAGTGATCATGAGCGACGAGCATATCGATGAAATCTCTGGCGTCTCGACCACCGGCCACGAATGGGATGGCATCCGGGAGCTGAACAACCCGCTTCCCAGATGGTGGGTTATCACCTTTTACGTCACCATTGTCTGGGCGATAGGCTACACCATCGCCTATCCAGCATGGCCTCTGTTGCACTCGGCGACGAAGGGTGTGCTCGGCTATTCCAGCCGCAACGAGGTCAGGAACGAGCTGACTGCGGCTGAGGCCGCCAAGGGCAAATATATCTCGGCGGTGGAGTCCAAGAGCGTCTCGGAGATCTCCGCGGACGACGGCCTGCGCGAATTCGCAATCGCCGCCGGTGGCGCCGCTTTCAAGGTCAATTGCGTACAATGTCACGGCTCCGGCGCCCAAGGTTCCAAGGGCTTTCCCAATCTCAACGACGACGACTGGCTATGGGGCGGCAAGGCCGAGCAGATCCAGCAGACGATTACGCACGGCATCCGCTTCGCATCCGATCCGGACACGCGCCTGTCGGAAATGCCGGCCTTCGGCGACATCATTACCGCCGACCAGATCGCACAAGTCAGCGCCTACGTGGCCAGCCTTTCCGGCAAGGTCCGCGATGCAAGTCTGATCCAACCCGGCGCCAAGGTCTTTGCCGAGAACTGCGTCGCCTGTCACGGCGACAATGCAAAAGGCAACAGGGAATTCGGCGCCCCCGACCTGACCGATGCGATCTGGCTCTATGGATCCGGTGAGACAGCCATCGCCGCACAGGTCCGTGCGCCAAAACAGGGCGTCATGCCGGCCTGGGTTGGCCGTCTCGGCGAGATCAAGGTCAAGGAACTTGCAGTTTATGTCCATTCGCTTGGCGGCGGAGAATAGGAATGGAAGTCCTATTCTTCGGTCCCCCCTGCCAAGCGGACGAGGCCCGGCGTGAGCCGGGCCTCGACACCATCCCTAATGCGATCTGCACAACCCGGCAAGGCTATCCTACCGCGAGGCTTTACGACAGGTGCCCCTGACATTGGCTGGGAAAGTGGAGTTGCACATGCGTGATAAGACGCAGTTGACACGGCTCGAAACAGAAACTGTCAATTCCGCCAAAACCCGCAAGCCGCTTTATGCCGCGCGTCAAAAGATCTTTCCGAAGCGCGCCTCGGGCAACTTTCGTCGCTTCAAATGGCTGGTGATGACGATCACACTTGGCATCTACTACCTGGCTGCGTGGCTGCCTTGGGCTCGCGGTCCATTTGCCCCGGACCAGGCAGTCCTGCTCGATCTCGCGAACCGGCGCTTCTACTTCTTCTTCATCGAGATATGGCCCCAGGAATTCTTCTATGTGGCCGGCCTCCTGGTCATGGCGGGCGTCGGTCTTTTCCTGATCACCTCGACTGTCGGCCGTGCCTGGTGCGGCTATGCATGCCCTCAGACGGTGTGGGTCGATCTGTTCCTCGTCGTCGAACGTGCGATCGAGGGGGACCGCAACGCCCGCATGAAACTTGACGCAGGTCCCTGGACCGCGCGCAAGCTCATGCTGCGTGTGTCCAAGCACACCATCTGGCTGGTCATAGGGGCGGCGACTGGCGGCGCCTGGATCTTCTACTTTGCCGATGCACCGACGCTGCTCGGCGAGCTCTTCACCGGCACTGCGGCGCCCGTCGCCTACATCACTGTCGCCGTCCTGACGGCTACCACCTACACGTTCGGCGGTCTGATGCGCGAACAGGTCTGCACCTATATGTGCCCGTGGCCCCGCATCCAGGCGGCCATGCTCGATGAAAATTCCCTCACTGTCACCTACAATGACTGGCGCGGCGAACCGCGTTCGCGCCACGCCAAGAAGGTGCTGGCCGCAGGCCAGCCCGTGGGCGACTGCGTCGACTGCAATGCCTGTGTCGCGGTCTGCCCGATGGGGATAGACATTCGCGACGGCCAGCAGCTCGAATGCATCACTTGCGCGCTCTGCATCGACGCCTGTGACGGCGTCATGGACAAGCTCGGCAAGGAGCGTGGGCTGATCGCCTATGCGACGCTCTCCGACTACAACGCCAACATGATGCTGGCGACTGCAGGCGGGTCCAGCTCAGTCAATCCATCGCTGATCAGGACCGCTGATGGCCTGTTCTCCGACAAGGTGGCGCATTTTCACATCCGCAAGATCTTTCGGCCGCGCACCTACGTCTACATGGGCTTGTGGTCGCTGATCGGCCTCGGCCTGCTCTATTCGCTGCTGACGCGCGATCGGCTCGAACTGAACGTATTGCATGATCGCAATCCCCAGTTCGTCACGCTGACCGACGGATCCATCCGCAATGGCTATACCGTCAAGCTGCTCAACATGATCCCCGAGCCGAGGACGATCGTCGTAACCATGCAGGGCCTTGAAGGCGCTGACATGGTCGTCGTCGGCGACGACATCCCCGCAGGCCGTTCCTTCGCCATTCCGGTCGAACCCGACCGCCTGAAAATGCTGAGGGTCTTCGTTCGCCAGCCGGCGGACCAGATCCGCGCTCCGGCACAGACCTTCAAGTTCCGCGTCGAGGACAGAGCCAGCTTTGAGTCGAACGAGTACACCGCCACCTTCAACGCGCCGGAGCCCCTCAGATGACTGCCAATGTACAAAAGCCTCGTGAATTCACCGGCAGGCACATGCTGGTCATCATCCTGGCCTTTTTCGGCGTGGTCATCGCAGTCAATCTGACCATGGCAACGCTCGCCAGCACAAGCTGGACTGGCCTCGTCGTCGAAAACACCTATGTGGCGAGCCAGCAATTCAACAAGAAGGCCGAGGAAGGACGGGCGCAGGCAGCACTTGGCTGGACCGGCAAGCTGACCATCGCATGGGGCGAAGTTCGCTATGGCCTCGCCGACGTCGCCGGCAAGCCGGTTCCCTTGCACGGCGTCAAGGTGCTGTTTCGCCATCCCGCGTACGAGAAGGAGGACAAGTCGGTCACCCTCGCACCCGCCTCGGGCCAGGAATTCGCAGCCCAGCACATGCCGAAGGACGGCGTCTGGATTGTCGAAGTCGACGCCGACGCCGGTCTGGACAAACCGTATCGCGACGTCCGCCGGATCATGATTTCCAATGGAGCGCTGCAATGAGTTGTTGTGCACCGGGCGCCGAAATGGCGCTTGATCTGGTCAACACCGGATCGGTCCTGCCGTCCAGCCAGGAGATCAGGCTGGCGAGCCGATCGCTTGGCGATGATCTTCACCAGACCGATCTTTCAGTACCGACGGTTCATTGCGCAGGCTGCATCCAGACGATCGAGACGGCGCTGGGAAAGCTCGATCGCGTCGAGAGCGCCCGCGTCAACCTGTCGACGAAACGGGTCTCTGTCCGGTGGCGTGGTGACGAGGTCCCACCGTTCGTCGTCGCGCTTGGGCGGCTAGGCTACCAGGCGCATCTCTTCCCTTCCGAGGTCGGCGACAAGGACAGGACGTTATCGGATTTGATCCGCGCGGTCGCGGTTGCCGGCTTTGCGGCGGGCAACATCATGCTGCTTTCGGTCTCGGTCTGGTCCGGCGCCGAAGGTGCTACCCGCGACCTGTTTCACTGGGTCTCGGCGCTGATCGCCATTCCTGCCCTCGCCTTCGCCGGCGGCATCTTCTTCCGTTCGGCCTGGAATGCTTTGCGCCATGGCCGCATGAATATGGACGTGCCGATCGCGGTCGGTGTTTCGCTCGCCTACGCCATGAGCCTCTACGAGACGATCAACCATGGCGATCACGCCTATTTTGACGCGTCGGTATCGCTGCTGTTCTTCCTGTTGATCGGCCGCACGTTGGATCACGTGATGCGCGAACGTGCCCGGACCGCTGTGAAAGGCCTGTCCCAGTTGGCCGCACATGGCGCCATGGTGCTGCGCAGCGACGGCGCGCGCGACTATTTGCCGGTCGGCGAGATCGAACCAGGCATGCGGTTGTTGATCGCAGCCGGTGAGAGGATCCCCGTCGACGGCAAGATCATCCAGGGAACGTCGGATCTCGACTGCTCGCTGGCCTCAGGCGAAAGCACGCCGAAAAACGTGGCGCCGGGCGAAGCAGTTCAGGCCGGCGTGCTCAATCTTACCGGCCCGCTGACGATTGAGGCGACAGCCGCCGCGAAGGATTCGTTTCTGGCGGAAATGGTTCGTCTTATGGAAGCCGCAGAGGGCGGCCGCGCGCATTATCGCCGGATCGCCGATCGCGTTTCAGCGCTCTATGCCCCGGTGGTTCATCTCACAGCCTTCGCGACGTTCCTTGGCTGGATGGCGGTGACCGGCGACTGGCACCGGGCGATAACCATCGCCATTGCCGTTCTGATCATCACCTGCCCGTGCGCGCTCGGCCTCGCCGTACCGATCGTTCAGGTGGTCGCCGCGCGGCGCCTGTTTGAGAACGGCATCATGGTAAAGGACGGTTCTGCCATGGAGCGCCTGGCGACGATTGATACAGCGGTGTTCGACAAGACCGGAACGCTCACGCTCGGCCAGCCCCGGCTGGTCAATGCATCGTCGATCGATCCGGCCATGCTGGCAGTCGCGGGAGACATGGCTACGCATTCCCGCCATCCTTTTTCAAAGGCCATAGCCGGTTTTGCCCATCCCGGCGGGCAGTACAAATTTGATGCCGTCACCGAGCATCCAGGGTTTGGAATCGAAGCCACTGGAGCCGGAAGCACCTGGCGGCTAGGCCGACGCGGATGGGCTGGATGGAGAGCCCGGACCGGTGGTGAAGGCAAACATGGCGGAACCGTGCTGACAAAAGACGGGTTCATTGTCGCGACCTTCGATTTTGAGGACGCGCTGCGCGCAGACGCCAAGGCGGCGATCGGGCAATTGAGCCATGCCGGGGTGTCAGTGGAAATGCTGTCGGGCGATACTGCGGGTGCCTGCGGTGAAGTCGCAGAAATGCTGGGTGTCAAGGACTTCGTTCCGTGCCTGCTGCCATCCGGCAAGGTCGAGCGCATCGAGACCCTGGCGAAAGACGGACACAAGGTTCTGATGGTTGGCGACGGCCTCAACGACACGCCGGCGCTCAGCGCGGCGCATGTCTCGATCGCTCCAGCTACCGCCGCCGACATTGGCCGCAATGCCGCCGACTTCGTATTCCTGCGCGAAAGCCTTCTGGCAGTGCCTCTCGCGCTGGACGTCTCGCGCAAGGCGGGACACCTGATCCGCCAGAACATCGCGATTGCGATCGTCTACAATGCGGTGGCAGTACCAATCGCCATCCTCGGGCACGCCACGCCTTTGTTAGCGGCGATTGCCATGTCTGCCTCATCGGTGCTTGTTATTGGAAACGCATTGCGCTTGCACGGCTTCGGGGCGAATGCGACGCTGCAAGTTATTCAAAAAGTCGGACGCTCCGCAGTCAGCTATTCGGCATAATCCTCGTGACGACGTTGCTCTATCTCATACCAGTGGCCCTTTTTCTGGGTGCACTGGGTGTGTCCGGCTTCGTCTGGGCATTGCGAAGCGGTCAATACGAAGATCTCGACGGAGCCGCCGAGCGGATACTAATTGATCGGGACGACAAACCGGAACGCTGATTTCAATCCGCTGTGCATAAGATGCGCGGATCGCGCTCGTCAGTCGAGCCGGCTCGGTCGGGAACAAGCTGTCCATGCTCCATGCTCCATGCTCCATGACCATCTTGACCTAAGCTGCACACTACATTTGTGAAAAGCCTCTGTCGTGCGAAGGACTGCCTCCCATTGCACCCAGTATGAGGCGGCTGATGCCACGAGAGTACCTCGCGTGGCCGGACGAGAGCTTGGCCATGTGCGCACGGGTTCCAAAGTGGAACGTCACGGTCGATCACCTGACCGTGAACCGCCAGTGCCGATTGGTCATGTCTGGCTGATCCAGATCAGGGTCATACTCATCGGTGTGTTCTATTGACCAGTCTTCGACGGAGAAATGCATGACTTACGGAAAGATTGGTCGTCATTATCAGCACCTTCACGGTTCTGGGTTTTCTGTCGTGTGGTCGGCCATGCCTTGTGCTTACGGCGCAGCCATTAGCTGACCGGCGTCGTGTGTATCTCGCTTGCTGGCTGACCATCCGCGTGGCTGCGCGGACACGGGGGCCGATCAACAGCTTTCGCCTTTGATGGGTTGTGTGCGTCGAAAGTGGCCTTCTTTGGGCTGACTTCGTAGAAATGTTCCAGGGCTCGCATCCAGCGCCGAAGATCCTCGTGATGTCAACGTGCTGCGGAGCATCATCGGGGTTGGGACGTGCGTTTTCGAGATCGATCAACCGTCCGAAGTTGATCATTGGTTCGAGTGACGCGCGCTATTTCGACGACTATGTCGCCGCGTGGGCTTTGCTCTATCGGCGACTGAATTGCAAGGACATCGACATCGAAGCCATGCAGCAGGTTCTTGATGAGATATGCGCGGTCGTGGATAAAAGTTTCCGCTACCTTGGCTGGGATGACGAGAGAGAGCGCTACGTTCGATACCCTCGCAAGAGAGCCCGCTTCGACGTCGTGGAGCGTGAGTAGTATGCGCAAGGGTTCCAGGTGGAATGTGGCGATCGATGCGGCGCGGCCGTGGCTGACCAGCGTCGCGAGTGTCTCGCTTGCTGGCGGCGATCTGCGCGGCTGCGCGGCCAAAGGGCGGGATCGGTTAGCCGCATCCACCTCTGAGCGCTTTGAGTGCTTCGTTGCCGATCGATGCGAATCTCCCGGCCCAGCGCCTTTAGGCAATGCGGCGGCCACGGAGCTCATGTCACTCGGCTCAGTTCCACCGTTACACGAGGATAGGCGACCGGATGGCGGCACGCTGATGGGCTCTGACGATAATTTTGACATCGTTGTCGTTGGAGCCGGCCCGGTCGGCCTTTCGTTCGCTGCGTCGCTTGCCCAAAGCGAACTCAAGGTGGCAGTTGTTGAACAGAACACATTCGATAGTCTGGCGAATCCGGCTTTCGATGGTCGCGAAATCGCGCTGACCAACGCTTCGATCAGAACCCTTCGCGAGCTCGGCGCCTGGGATGTCATCCCGGCTTCGGACAAATCAGCACTTCAAGGCGCGCGCGTGCTCAACGGCTCGAGCGCATTCGCTCTTCGTTTCGATCCTCCCAGCAACTCTGGAGAACCGCTGGGGGTTTTGGTTCCAAATTGCCGGATCCGCGAGGCGCTGTTCAAAATCGTCCGCTTGCAGGATCGCGCCCGGCTGTTGTGCGGCCACTCGGTCGTCGATGCAACAAACAGCCAAGAAGGAGCAGTCGTAACGCTCTCTAATGGCGCGCGTTTAACTGCTCGGCTGGTTGTTGCCGCGGATTCGCGTTTGTCCGCCACGCGTGATCTGCTAGGCATCGGCGCCGATATCAACCGGCTTGGCCACTCGATGCTGATTTGCCGAGTGAGGCACGAGCGCGCCCACCACCAGATCGCCATCGAATGGTTCGATCACCATCAGACGATAGCGATGTTGCCCCTCGCGGAGGGCATGTCGTCGCTGCTGCTCACATTGCGCTCAAACGAGGCCTATAGACTGCTTGCCTTCGATGATGATTTGTTCCTGTCGGAGTTGACGAAACGGTGTCGAGGGCGCCTTGGAAAAATGACCTTGGCAAGCAAGCGCCACACCTATCCGCTGGTCACGACCTGGGCGCACAAATTCCGGGCGCCGAGCGCCGCACTCATCGGCGACGCTGCCATCGGCATGCACCCGGTGAC
>NZ_RZRY01000177.1:0-10247 GCF_003998035.1 Mesorhizobium sp. M2A.F.Ca.ET.039.01.1.1
TAGCCACACCCCCTGTGGTTAAGCCTTCAGCCCTAACCGTTCGGAGATGTCCTTTCAAGAGTTTTCGAATCTTGCGGCCAACCACATCCGCCGGTGGCGGATCCCACAAAGTCGCTCCACAGACCCGATCAGCTTACCGTTTCACCCCCATCCTTTCGTTTGCTTCGACCAATCGCGAAAACAAAACGGCCCGGGCGTGGAGACGCCCGGGCCGGATTTCAGTTGCGGTCCAGCCCTTAGAAGGAGCGCTGGAAGCGGAGGAGACCGCCGATGGCGTCGTCTTCGCCAGCAGAAATACCGGTCCAGTTGTGGTTCGTGCCACGGGTATCGGCTTCGCCGATGCTGCCTGCATTGACGTAGTCAACTTCGGCCGTAACCGTAAAGCCGGGAACGATGTCGTAGGCGATGTTGGCGGCGATGCCGAGGTTCTCACCTTCGTCATACGAGATCTGAGCGTTGAACGAGGTCTTCTCGTTGAACTTGTAGGTGCCACCGCCCCACACTGCCCAGTTTTCGTCCCACTGCTTGTAGAAGCCGCGACCGCCAGCTGCGAAGGCATAGGTCGGATCCGACAGGTTGTCATCGGAGCCATAGCCGCCCATGATGAACAGCGAGATGGCGTCGTTGACGTTCACGTCCAAACGAACCTTCCCGGCGACTTCTTCGTAGTTGCTGTCGTAAGCGATAACGCCGGTGATGGCACCCCAGCCCTGCGTCCACTTCACGCCGCCGACGACATGCGGAACGTAGCTGTCGATCGTGCCCACGCCGTAGGAACCGTCCGTGCCGCCGCCCGCGCCTTCTTCGAGCGAGATCACGGCCGAGAAGCCGTTGCCGGCGTCGAAGTAGTACTGGACGACGTTGGTGTCGAAATCACCGTAGGGAACCAGCGTATCCTGGATGACGTTGCCGGCATAACCGATGAACGTGTTGAAGGCCGATTCGTCCTTACCGACGCGCAGGCCACCGAGCTGGATCCAGGCGAAGTTCAGCGACGTGCCCTTGTTGAAGGCCGCATTGGGGCCATAATCGTCATTGGTCGGGTCACCAAGATCGGCGTTGCGGTTGCCGAAGTTCCAGCGGGTCTCGGTGTAGGTCTTCAACGTGCCGAGCTCGGTCTCCTGGCCGGTCCAGGTCTTCAGCGTGAAGCGGGCATTCTTGTAGAAGGTGTCGTTGCTGTCGCCGTCCTCGACATCAGCGGACGTCGCACCGTCGAACGAGCCGACGTCGCCGACGCCGATGTCGTAACGGACATAACCGCCGATGCGAAGGCAGGTCTCGGTGCCGGGGATGTAGAAGTAGCCCGAGCCGTACACGTCGCAGATCTTGACGTATTCAGCCGGTTCCGGCTCGGCGACGGTCACCGCGTCGGCGGCGCGGGCGCCCGAAACTGCGATCAGGGCCGCAGCTGAGCCGAGAAGAAGGCTCTTGATGTTCATTTTCTGACCTCCAGTCAAAAGTTAAAAAACGGGTCTGGGTATTTTTTGCTGAAGGACAGCGTTCCCTGCCCCATCCCCACTACCGAAAAAGATGCGCACCGCGCCGCTCCTTCGAACGTGACCTTTACCCAGGCGGCGGCGGCGTTCAACCACGATCGTATCGGCGAAAGCCCGATCCAGACGCTATCCCCGGATGTTGTTGCACAAATGACACGATTTGGCCTCACTCCGAAAGCTCTCGTTAACCATCGAGGCCCGCGAGACGCTCGAATCCAGGCGAATCCGGCGATCGGCCGGCTGAATTGCGGCGTCCCGGCGAGTCGCTCTGTCCGGTTCTTGCCGCAGAATCGCCTTGCGAAGGGAAGCTTGTTGCGCACAGCGCAGGGGAGGATGGCGGAGAGGATGGGATTCGAACCCACGAGAAGCTTTTGACCTCTACTCCCTTAGCAGGGGAGCGCCTTCGACCACTCGGCCACCTCTCCGTCGCGCCGCTGGATAAAGAAAAGCGTGGGCACAATCAACAAGCCGGCGCCATAATCGCCGAAAAATCGTTAGGCCGGCAACTTGGGAAAGCGGTGGAGCATCGGCATCGCATCGGCCCAGACGTGGCGAATCGTGACTTATGCGGCCTTTTCTAGCCAGCAGAGGCGCCTTCATTGGAGCGCCCTCGTAGACCGGAAACCGTACTCGCAATCACCCGGCAGACGCCCCTCGTTCCGCCGCACGGGGGCGAAAAAGTGCGCAATAACAAGGCATTGCCCATAATTCCGATCGAAAGTCCGCATCGCTTCCATCCGATTCTGACTGGAGGTCAGAAAATGAACATCAAGAGCCTTCTTCTCGGCTCAGCTGCGGCCCTCATCGCAGTTTCGGGCGCCCGCGCCGCCGACGCTGTGACCGTCGCCGAGCCGGAACCGGCTGAATACGTCAAGATCTGCGACGTCTACGGCTCGGGCTATTTCTACATCCCCGGCACAGAGACCTGCCTGCGCGTCGGCGGCTATGTCCGTTACGACATCGGCGTCGGCGATGTCGGCTCGTTCGACGGCGCCAAGTCCTTCGACCATGAGGACGGCGATGAGCAGAGCACCTTCTACAAGAATACCCGCTTCACGCTGAAGACCTGGACCGGCCAGGAGACCGAGCTCGGCACGTTGAAGACCTACACCGAGACCCGCTTCAACTTCGGCAACCGCAACGGCTACCCATCGGCAGACGATCCGACCACGGCAGCGGATGAATTCAACAGCAATCCTGCCGGCAACAAGAACGTTTCGCTGAACTTCGCCTGGATCCAGCTCGGTGGCCTCCGCGTCGGTAAGGACGAATCAGCCTTCGATACGTTCATCGGCTACGCCGGCAACGTCATCCAGGATACGATCGTCCCCTATGGCGACTTCGACACCAACGTCGTCCAGTACTATTTCGACGCCGGCAACGGCTTCTCGGCCGTGGTCTCGCTGGAAGAAGGTTCGGGCGTCGTCGGCACGATCGACAGCTACGTTCCGCATGTCGTCGGCGGCGTGAAGTGGACTCAAGGGTGGGGCGCCATCACCGGCGTCGTTGCTTACGACAGCAACTACGAGGAAGTTGCCGGCAAGGTTCGCCTGGATGTGAATGTCACCAACGAACTGTCGCTGTTCGGCATGTTCGGCTATGGCAGCGACGACAACCTCAACGACCCGACCTATGCCATCGGGGCCGGTGGTCGCGGCTTCTATAAAATCTGGGGCGGCAACTGGGCATTCTGGGCCGGCGGCACCTACAAGTTCAACGAGAAGACCTCGTTCAATCTCCAGGTGTCGGGTGATCAGGACAAGAACTATGGCGTGGCGGCGAACGTCGCCTATGACATCGTACCCGGCTTCACGGTCACGGCCGAAGTCGATTGGGATCACTTCGGCAAGTTCGATGATTGGGTTTCGGGTGCCGACGTCGTCAACTTCACCGGCGCCGACAAGAAGAACAGCGTCGGCGGTCTGCTCCGCTTCCAGCGCTCGTTCTAACAGGCGTCGCCTGATCGAAATCGAAACCCGGCGGGCGATCGCCGGGTTTTTCATTTGGTTGCGAGGTGAAGACCCGCGGTGCCTTAAGCGCGCCGCAGGTGCCTGATGGCAAGTGCGTGTTCGCCAACCGTCAGATAAGCATCGCCCAAACTGAAGTGGAAACATGGGTCGAGTGGCGTCTGGTCGACCGCCCGAGCAAGGTATTTGATGGACAACTTATCATCGACGCCCAGTCCCAGCGTCCCCAACATGTACAAAGCCATCGGGTGCTCGGGCGTCCTTGCCAAAACGCGACGACACAGTTCCTCGGCCTCGGGCAACCTGCCCGCCAGCTGAAGTTCCAGCAACATTTCATTGGCCTGCATACGCGGCTTCGCCTTCGGCTGCTTGAGTGTTGGCTGTTTTACAGTCTGCTTTGGCGCGGGTCCGCTCTTCAAATGCTTGGACCAGCCAGGGGCGGTCGGTTATTCATCCCGCCTCGCTAACAAAAAGAGGCGCGGGAATCCAGCCGTGGTGCAACCGGCAACGGACCCGCGCTATTTGCCCCTTTCGACAACTTGCACCCACTCCCCGCCCACGCTAGCAAGAAGCCCCCTTTCTCAACCAAGCCCATTGCCATGCGCCAGCGCCCTTCCCTCGCGCCGATCATCGGTGCGCTTCCCACCACTGTGCCGTTCGTCGGGCCGGAGGCGCAGGAGCGCGAGGCGGGCGGCCTTTTCGCGCCCGCATCGGCGCCAATGAAGGCGGTTTCGGGCCTTCGCCACGCGTTATCGCGCGCATGGAGAGCGTCGCGCGCGATCGATAGCGGCCTTGCTTTCGGCTGTCCGGTCTTGGGTTGTGGAATTCTCTTTCCCGACGGATCTTTCAGGTGTTTGGACCAGGCGGGCGGCAGCCGGTTGTTCATCGTGTCTGGCTTGCAAAAAGGGGCAACAGAATCCAGCCTCTCGGGCGCTGAAGGCAGGTCACCTCCCAATCGCCCCGCCGTTTACGCCACCTAACACGATCACTGGGTCGTCGCATCGCCCTTCAGGATCGTCTCGAGCTCATCTGGCGGGGCGTTGTTCGTTTTTCCTTCAATGGCCGCGACGGGCGCGCTGACCGTGCTTGCCGCGACGTTGCCGATCGTGTCGACCGTGCCGGCAACCACAAGGCCGAGTTCGTCGCCAAGCCCCACTCTCGAATCCGTCAAGGTCTGGCCGGAAGCAAGTTGCGCGCCGAGCAATTGGACGATCTCCGGACTTTCAGCGAACTTGCTGTGATTCAAGCGATCTGCGGTCTTTACGTCGGTCAGATCAAGCACGGTTATTCCAGCTGCCTGGAGCTTCGATTTGTACGGCTCCTTCGACGGGTCGGCCTGCCCCACCCTGTCGACATTGCCCGCAATCAGGCGCGAGACGGCAAGCGCCCGGTCGTCCCGCGAGACGGTGATGGTGAACTTCGGCTTTTTCGGCCCAAGCTCGGTCCACTGGCGACCAAAGACATCCACGTCGAGATCGGGAGACGCAAGGATGACGTTCCTGATCTTGGGCGAAACGCGCCCATCCTCCAGCGCCATCTGCCTCAGCGATTCCATCGCCAGCCAGGTGCCCATCGAGTGGGCCATGACGGTGACGTCGGTCACGCTGCGGTCGTCGGCCAAGGCCTTCAATTCCGCTCGAACGCAGTGCGCGAGAAATTCGCGCTTTCCTTGTCGTAGTTGTAGCCAAGCACACTGGCGCGCGACGGCCATGTGAAGAGAATCGGCACGACGTTCGCCCGCGAGTCATGCACGAACTGCGCGAAGCGAAAGACCGAGTCCTCATACCGGTTGTTGAAGCCATGCACGAAGACGAGAACATGGCCGTTCGAATTGTGAGCATGCAGCCATTTGTGAGCCTCGGGAACCGACAGGTTTCTTGCGGCAAGAACCGCGAAATCCTTTTGGGGGTTTGGCGGCAGCTTTTTCGGCCACTCGACCGTGCCCGGCGCACGGTTCGGCGGAATCGAGATGGTCAGGTCGGTCAACGAAAGCGCCGGGCTGCGCTCGCCCGTGAACAAGGTCGCCGGGTCACCGGAAGGCTTGCGGCTGGTCGCGACCAACATCGTCACATCCGATGCCGCCGGCGAAACCAAGCTCGCGGGGATCGGCGCCAGAACCCCTTCGGGTCCAGTTCCGCACGCCGTGAGCGTAAGGAATATGGCCGATATGGCTGCTGCAACCCGCCAGCGCGCCGGTTTGGACCTCCCGGCGCCGCGATGCCCATGGAGGGCGCTGCGCCCTCCTCTCATGACGGACGCGCGATGCATCGAAAACCCAGGTGGCAAGTGGACGTATCCACGGGCTGCGCCATGCGAGCGGCCGGCCGGTACCGTCGGCAATAGCTGGGGGCGCACAGGAAGGACCCGCCCTTGGTCACCTTGCGTGGAATTTTGATGTCGGGTGTCAGCGGGTCGAAGCTCGCCTCACGCTCGCCGCCGCGCGGATTTTCCATCGTACAGCAAGGGCTCTCGATCCGGCGATGTTCCTGGTACCAGTCGGTGGTCCACTGCCAAACATTGCCGGCCATGTCATGGAGCCCGTAGCCATTTGCCGGAAACGAGCCGACGGGCGCAGTCCATTCGTAGCCGTCTTCGCAATCGTTGCGGAAAGGGAACTCGCCCTGGTAGGTGTTGGCCATATGCTGGCCGCCGGGCGTCAGCTCGGCGCCCCAAACGAATTCGGCGCCCTCCAGCCCGCCGCGCGCGGCAAACTCCCACTCGGCCTCGGTCGGCAGAGCCTTCCCCGCCCAGTTCGCATACGCTTCCGCGTCCTCATAGGCGATGTGCACGACGGGATGGCTGTCGAGCCTCTTCAGCCCGCTGGCGGGGCCGCGTGGGTGCCTCCAGTTCGCGCCACGGACGTAAGCCCACCAATTATAGTGATTGTTGCGATCGATGCCGCGCGAAGGCCTCACGAACAAGGCGGAAGCCGGCGCCAATGATTCTGCACTGGCGCCGGGATAGTCCGCGGCATTCGCTGGACGCTCGGCCAGCGTGACATAGCCGCTGGCCTCGACGAAGCGGCTGAACTCGGCATTCGTGACCGTCGCGCGATCCATCCAGAAGCCGCCGACGACGACGCGATGCGCCGGCGCCTCTTCCGGATAGTGGCTGTCTGAGCCCATCAGGAATTCGCCGCCGGGGATCCAAAGCATATCGGCGTTTGACGAATCCGTTGGCTTTGCTGCAGGTCGCGCTTCAGTCATCGGCTGGTCTCGTCTGAACGGCAGAGCGCATCCGCCGTTCAATCCCCCGCAGCGAACATTTCCTCCGGGCTTGGTGTCACCAGCGGCGTGAAGTAGGTCAGCCGCACTGCCTCCATAAGCAACAGCGGGGGTTTCATCTGGGCTGCGAGCTCGGTGATCCTTGCCTGCAACACCTTGACCTTATCAGGATACTTATCAGCCAAGTTAGTGGCCTCCGATTTGTCCTGCGACAAATCGAACAGCTCTATCTTTTGCGGCAACGTTGCCGACCACAACAATTTCCATTCGCCCTCGCGCACCGCACCGGCCATCGGATCGACATTGTAGACGATCTCTGTGCGCGGCGAAGGTTTGCCCTCGCTGATGGCCGGCCACATATCCACGCCGTCCAGCGGTTTATCCTTGCCAGGCTTGGCGCCGGCCAGCCCAGCCAGTGTCGGCAACATGTCGACGACATGCATGAGGCCATTGAAGACGCCAGGCTTGACCTTGCCGGGCCAGTTCATGAAGGCGACCGAGCGGGTGCCGCCCTCATAGAGGGTGCCCTTGCCTTCGCGATAGGGGCCGTTATCCGCAGGCAGCTTGCCACCCACCTTCGAGTCGCCCGCAAACATCGAGTTAACGACGCCACCGTTGTCGCTCATGTAGACGATCAGGGTATTGTCGCGAATCCCTTTCTTCTCAAGGGCGGCAACGACATTGCCGATCTCGTCATCGATCACCGAGATCATTGCGGCATAGGCTCTGCGGTTCTCGTCGGCGATGTTCTTATATCGGTCGAGATATTCCTTCGGAGCCTGGAATGGCGTATGGGGCGCGGTGAAAGCGAGGTAGAGAAAGAGCGGCTTCTTCTGATCGTGAGCGTTGATGACCCGGACAGCTTCCTGACCGAACAACGTGTTGTCGAAGCCCGGCTCCTTGATCGGCTTGTTGTTCCTGTACCAGTCCGCGATACCATGCGATGCATGTTTGAAATGGTCGATCTCGCCGACCGTCGCCCCGTAGAATGAATCAAATCCACGCTGCTTCGGCCAGTAGTCCGTCTTGGCATGGCCGAGATGCCATTTGCCACTCATCGCCGTCTGGTAGCCCGCGTCTCTTAGGATTTGCGAAAGAAGTGTCTCATCGAGCGGAAGGCCATAGGTTCCCGCTGCGGGGACAACGCCAACCTGCATGCCATAGCGCAGCGGATAGCGGCCGGTCATGAGGGCGCTGCGCGTTGGTGTGCACATCGGCTGCACGTAATATTCTTCGAGCTTCGTCCCTTCCGCGGCAAGCTTGTCGATGTTGGGCGTCTTGATGTCCGAGCCGTGATAGCCGACGTCTTTCCATCCCTGATCGTCCGCAACGATGAAGACGATGTTCGGCTGCGAGGGCTGGGCCGCCGCCGTCTGGACGCCCGCAAGGCCGGCGAGCGCGCCGGAAAGGCCGACAGGTGCTGCAAATCGCGAAACCGCAGCCGCAGTGCCGCCCATCAAAGCGTCCCGTCGCGTGATTCTGTTGGTTGCACCGGCTTCGGCCGGGAAGTCTCGATCGTTGCTCATATTATGCCCCTGCTCTGCTAATTCACGCCGTTCTGCTCAATACCGCGGCGCGTCTGGTGTTCTGGCGCCAATCATTTGCCTGGAATCCAAAGGCGCGGCGGCTCAGCACCCACGTCTGCCGCTGCCGTTGCTGCGGCGCGCTCAATGTCCTCTGCGCACACCTGCGAATAGCCCTGCCTGTTCATGCTCCCCACTCGCCGTGCGTCGGCGGTATTTCCGCGCTATTTGGCCTCGCGCTGTTTTCGCTTAAGTTATTGCTAATAGAACCGTGCCGCTATCCACTTTGCGCAAAGGAGGCATTTTTTGGCGTCCTGACCTGCGTCGCCGTCCCGGGAGATGCTTTGCTGTGGCTCGTCACGCGGGCGGCTCAGACGCGCCCCCGAGCGCACGTCACCTTTCGCTTGCCTGGGCGCCTTGGCCCACCGTAAGCGCCTTGCCAATCCACTCTAGTCTGCTGGTGCAGACCATTGCCGATACGATCGTGCTGTGGAACGGAATTCCATTTTACCGCCGGCTGCAGAAATGCGCCGTCGAACGCCGGCGGGCGATGCCTGGCTCCGCCATCGCTCAGCAGCCCAATACCGAATGCAGGCGCCGCAGAGAACCAACCACGTCATCTCAATCCGCTATTATCCCGGATGGGCTGGCGAGAATTGATAAGTGAGCCCCAGAATCGGACCCTGCTGAGTGAGTTTGTTCACGAAGCCGTCGTGGCTATAATTGTCGTGCACGGCCCGATAGCCGACGAAAATCGACATCTTGTCGTTGAACTGATAACCGGCCCCTCCCATCACATCCCACATTGACTTGGACCCTGCGCCGAAACCGCCGACGAGGCCCCAGCCAGCCAAGTAGATCCCGTCACCGACATCGGCCTTGAATTTGGCGCCGATCACCGGATCGACCCACGTATCGCCGTCGCTCGCTGACCTGCCATCCAGCACACCTCCGTGGAAGTCGAAACTGTTGTCGACCGACCAGAGGCGGGCACCGGCGACAAGATCGAAATTCGTCCCATCCTGATAGTAAACGCTGTAACCACCCAGCGCCGTACCCATGAAAGTGCTCACCGTCGCATCAATGTTGGACGCGAGGATTCCCTTCGGGGTGCCTATGTTGGCGTCGAGCTTGGCGTACACTATGTCCGTGCTGATTGTGAAAGGCCCGTTGCGAGCTTCCGTAAGCCCCATGAAGCCGAATTTAAGGTGGTGCAGCACGTCGCTGAAGCTCACATCGACATCCTGAGGCGGAAATCCGAAGACTCCGCTCTCGCCCTTGATTCCCGAGGCCCAGAGATACGGGGCGACAGTGAACGTCCAGCCCTCATCCCGCTGCTTGGCGATGTCCGCCGCAGATGCGTCAACGGCACAAAGTACCGATATCACGGCCGTTCCCAAGGCTACCAAACGAAATCTTTTCACGATCATCCCCTCAAGGTGCTCCTCGATTTGCTATACTTAGCCGGCGCGTGCGCGCCCGCATCATGTCCCGCGCCGTCTCAGGTCCTGCCCTCTGTCAAATTGCCTTTGATCCAACGTGCGATGCTGACGCCGTCAACGCGATGCGTACGGCCAAGACGCCTGGCGCCTCCCCAATAAGTAGATCTGCTTCGTCCATCGTCCCCAGAGCCGTGAGTCGGCGATATTTTGCGGCGAATTGATCTCGCGCAATTTGCGTTTAAGCTACACCTAATACAAGTGTTGTGATATCCACTTTGCGCAAAGGACGCATTTTTGAGCGCGTGGCCTCCAACGACTTCGCACAGGGACGTGCAACTTGGCCCAGACGCGCTCGGCGATGCCGCCTCTGGGCTGCCCGTGAAGGTTGACAGGCTTTCGCCAGGGCAAATGCCGTCGCGCCTCCGGCAAATCCAGTCCCACGGCAAGTGGGCGCTCGATCTGGCTGAATTCAATTGCGCCTTCCGTGCCAACGGCGGCTTTGATCCAGGTTCCGTGGCAATCGTGGCTGTAGAGCGGGCCCGGGACTCGACGATCTGCGGCATTCCGCTCAAGGACGACATGATCGTGGCAATTC
>NZ_RZRY01000178.1:0-10116 GCF_003998035.1 Mesorhizobium sp. M2A.F.Ca.ET.039.01.1.1
GCGGCACGGTGACGGTCGGAATCGTCTCGGCGCGCAACCGCGACATCAATTCCGGTCCCTATGACGATTTCATCCAGACCGACGCCGCCATCAACCGCGGCAATTCCGGCGGTCCGCTGTTCAACGCCGCCGGCGAGGTCATCGGCATCAACACGGCGATCATCTCGCCGTCGGGCGGCTCCATCGGCATCGGTTTCTCCATCCCCTCGCAGCTTGCCGCCGGCGTCGTCGACCAGCTTCGCCAGTATGGCGAGACGCGGCGCGGCTGGCTCGGCGTTCGCATCCAGCCGGTGACGGACGACATCGCCGAAAGCCTCGGCATGGCGACCGCCAAGGGTGCGCTGGTGGCCGGCGTCATCAAGGGCGGGCCGGTCGACAATGGCACGGTCCAGGCCGGCGACGTCATCATCAAGTTCGACGGCAAGGATATCCATGAAATGCGCGACCTGCCGCGCGTCGTGGCCGAAAGCCCGGTCGGCAAGGCAGTAGATGTCGTCATCGTGCGCAAGGGCGTCGAGCAGACCGTCAAGGTGACGCTCGGCAGGCTCGAGGACGGGGAGAAGCTGGCCAGCGGCGAGAACGGCAGCACCGATCAGGGCAGTGGCGATAAGGCAACGCCTCCGGTGTCGACGGCCTCCGTGCTCGGCATGACGGTCGGCGAGCTCAACGACCAGACGCGGCAGAAATTCGGCATCGCCGCCGACGTGTCCGGCGTGGTCGTCACCGATGTCGCCAAGGATTCGCCCGCGGCGGAGCGCGGCATCCAGCCCGGCGAGGTGATCACCGAGATCGCGCAGGAATCGGTCGGCACGCCGAAGGACGTGATGGACCGGATCGGAGCGCTTAAGGAGCAGGGCCGCAAGAACGCGCTCCTGATGCTGGCCTCGAAGACCGGGGAACTGCGTTTCGTGACGATCCGGATGGATTGAGTCCGGATCGTTCAGCAAGCGATTGATGTTTCAATGAATAGGGCGGCTAGCGAGCCGCCCTTTTTCGTGCCTGCCAGGCCTCGCGCGACAGCCTGTACATGACATGACGCTTGAGATGCGGGTGGCTGTCTGGGACGCTGGGGTGATCGAAGTCGGCACCGGGATCGGCTTGCATGCCGAGCCGCTTCATGACGGCGATCGAACGATGGTTGTCCGCGACCGCGAATGACACGATCTCGTCCACGCCAAGCGTTTCGAAACCGAAGGCGAGCCAGGCTTCCGCCGCCTCGGTGACATAGCCCTTGCCCCAGAATTCGGGCGCCAGCCGCCAGCCGATCTCAATCGTGCCGGGCGCCAGCACGTCGATGTCTTCCGTTCCGGACAAGCCGACGAAGCCGACGCATTCGCCGGTCGCGGCAATCTCGGCCGCGGCGAAGCCATATCCATCCTCATCGATCCAGGCGCGGACTTCGTCCATCTTGGCGTCAGCCGCGGCGCGGTCGCGGCGGAACGGGAAGAATTCCATCACGCGCTCATCGGAGTTGATGCGGTGGAAAAGCGCGCGGTCGCGATCCTCCCAGTTGCGCAGGATCAGGCGCTCGATGCGGATCGGCTTCATTCCACAAACTCATCCCGGCGGTAGCCCTGTAGATAGAGCAGCGCGGTCAGGTCGCTATGATCGATGCGGATGCGTGCCTGCTCGGCCACCGCCGGCTTGGCATGCAGCGCGACCCCGGTGCCGGCAAGACGGATCATATCGAGATCGTTGGCGCCGTCACCGACCGCGATGGCATCCTGTGTCGTCAGCGCGAGCCTCGCGGCAATGTCCAGCAGCGCTTCGGCTTTCGCGGCGCGGCCGAGGATGGGCTCGGTCACCATGCCGGCGAGTCTGCCGTCTTCCTCGACCAGGCGGTTGGCCCGGTTTTCCTGGAACCCCAGCATCTCGGCAATACGGCTGGTGAAGACGTCGAAGCCGCCGGAGACCAGCGCCGTCCAGGCGCCGTTGGCACGCATTGTCTGCACCAAGGCGCGGCCGCCGGCGGCGAGCGTCAGCCGGTTGGTGATGATGCGGTCGACCACCGCGGTGTCGAGGCCCTTCAGCAAGGCGACGCGCTCGCGCAAGGCCGGCTCGAAGGCGATTTCGCCATTCATCGAGCGCGCGGTGATCGCCGCTACATGGTCCTTGACGCCAATCTCGTCGGCGAGCTCGTCGATGCACTCCTGATCGATCATCGTCGAATCCATGTCGGCGAGCAGGATCTTCTTGCGCCTGCCTTCGGCGGGCTGGACGACGATATCGACCGGCTCGGATGCCAGTGCGGCCCGCAGATTGGCGGTCATTTCGCCGATATCCGGCGTCTGCGGCAAAACGAGATCGCAGGCGACGTCTTCAGCCAGCCAACGGATAGCGCTTGCGCCGGCAGTCTGCAAGGCCATATTCGCAAGCGAGGCCGGCACGGCGCGGGCTTCTGGACGGGACACTAGAGTGGCGATCAGCGGCATTGAACATTCCGGCAGGCAGGCGGGCGAAGGCCGCGTCAAGAACGCGATCCTGATAGCCGGGCCGACAGCCAGCGGCAAGTCGGCGCTGGCGCTCGATCTTGCCGAGCGTGGTGGCGGGGTCATCGTCAACACCGATTCCATGCAAGGCTATTCGGTGCTCGATGTCTTGACGGCACGACCGACCGCCGCCGAAACGGCACGCGTGCCGCATTTCCTCTACGGCCATGTGCATCCCTCCACGGCCTATTCCACCGGCGCCTGGCTGCGCGACGTGACGAAGCTGATTGACGATGGCGTCCTGTCGGGCCGTACGGTTGTTTTCGTCGGCGGCACCGGGCTCTATTTCCGCGCGCTGGCTGAAGGCATCTCGGATATGCCGGACATTCCACCGGCGGTGCGTGAGCGCTGGCGCTACGAGCTCAAGGAGCAAGGAGCCGAAAGACTGCATCGCCTGCTGATGCATGAGGATTCAACCATGGCCATGCAACTCAGGCCGACGGACGGCCAGCGTATCGTGCGGGCGCTCGAAGTGCTCGATGCTTCGGGACGTTCCCTCCTGGAGTGGCAGGCGGCGCGCGGCCGTCCGCTGATCGACCGCGACAGCGCTCGTTTCCTGGTGATCGAGCCGGACCGGGCGCAACTGGTCCGGCGCATCGAGGCGCGTTTCGACCAGATGCTCGACAAGGGCGCGCTGGACGAAGTGCGGCAGCTTACGGCGCTTGGCCTCGACCCGGACCTGCCGGCGATGAAGGCGATCGGGGTGCGCGAGCTGCAGGCGGCGATGGCCGGACAGTGCGGCTTTCCCGAGGCGATCGAGCGAGCCAAGATCGCGACTCGGCAGTATGCCAAGCGCCAATCGACCTGGTTCAGGCACCAACTGGGCGCGGAGTGGCGCAGGCTGCGACCGCACGATCAAGCGGCAGTTCGCGACTGACAAAAAGCCTTTTTCAATCAGCGCCTTAAAATCCTTTGTTCTAATTCTCTCCAGGGTTGTCCGGGTTAACGGTCCGTAAGGTCCGCTATGGCATAAGCTCAGGGGTTACAGTGGCGCGGGGAGTAGATGCGTTTCCACAAGGCGGAATCCGCTTTTTTCGTCTTTATTTTCGTGATCCTGGCCGCTGGCCTGGTGACCTTCCATGCCTTTGGTCAGTTACAGGACATCGCCTCGGACCTCGATGCCGCATCACGTGTCGACAAAATCGTCTATCTGAACAAATTGCTTTTCGTCACTGGCGCGCTGCTGGCGACCGCGCTGTTCTTCGGCACTTTCTTCATCTACCCGCTGATCCGCGGCCAGGTGCGGGAAGAGGGCAAGCTCAGGGCCATGACGGTCTCGCTCAGCGCCCGTTCGCAGACGCTCGAGCAGGCGGCGCTCACCGACGGTCTGACCGGCATGCAGAACCGCCGCTATTTCGACGATGCGCTGCGTGAATATCTCCATGAATTTCGTCGTATCGACAGGCCGGTCGGGCTGATGATCCTCGATCTCGATCACTTCAAACAGGTCAACGACACACATGGTCATGATGTCGGCGACGAGGTGCTGCGGGCCGTAGCCACCTGCCTGCGGGGCATGACGCGCTATCACGACGTGGTGGCGCGGCTGGGCGGCGAGGAGTTTGCCGTCGTCACTCCCAACATGGATGTCGAGCTGCTTGCCCGGTTCGCCGAACGCATCCGCAAGGCGATCGCCAACCTGTCGATCCTGTCGGGCAATGTGCGGCTGAAGGTCACCACCAGCGTCGGCCTTGCCGTGTGGGACCACAAAGAGAGCGCGGAGGATTTCTACCGTCGCGCCGACCGTCAGCTCTATGAGGCGAAGAAGCAGGGCCGCAACCGCGTCTGCGCCTAAATTCCGAAGATGAATTCGTGAGGCCGGCCGTATGCCGCCGTTTTCTGCGCTTCCGGTGCTCACGGACTTGATGTCCGCTCCGCTCCGGTTCTCGCAAACGGCACCATCCGACTCGGCCTGACGAATTCTCTATCGGAATTTACTCACCGTCCGATGTCGGGCGGTCAGTCGTTCAACTGCGTATGCCGAAGGTCGAGGGCTTCAGGCCGTAGCGGGTGTCGAAGTCGTCGTCGGGCTGAGGGCGGGGGGCGGCTGTGGCCGGCTTCTTATAGTCCGGGTCGCCGGCCTGCCGGGCCGAGTCGACGGTCTCGGCGAAGGCCATGGCCTGCTGCGGCTTCGGTACGTTGCGGAGCCGCTCGACGATCATGGCCAGGTCGACATCGCTGCCGTCCACGGAGGGCTCGACCTGCTCCCTTTTCGCGGTTCCGGGGATGAACTCCTGCGCCAGCTTCTCGAATTTCAACCGCATGGTGGTCGCGACGCCTTCGCCGAAGGCGATAGCTTCGCGCTGCCCCATCGAGGACAGGAACGCGAGCGTGGAGGCCGAGGAGTCGGCGATCGCCGAGCGGATGATTGCCTGGTCCTGCTCGTTGGCAAGACGCATGGCGAAGAAGGTCGAGCACTGCGACAGGATGGTCGGGTCGAGCTCGCCCGGGCGCTGGGTGACGACACCCAGATAGCAGCCATATTTGCGGCCTTCCTTGGCGATGCGCGACAGCGCATGCCTGGTCGGCGCGAAGCCGAGGCGCGGATCGGCCGGCATGTAGCGGTGCGCTTCCTCGCAAAGCAGGAGCAACCGCAGCCGGCCCTCGCTCCACAAGGCCAGGTCGAAGGCAAGGCGGGCCAGCACCGAGCAGACCGAGTTGACGACTTCCGAAGGCATGCCCGCCATCTCGAAGCAGGTGACCGGGCGGCCGTGGTTGGGGACACGGAAAATGTTGCCGATCGTTTCGTGGATCGTGTCCTCGATCAGGCGCGAATTGAACATGAAGCGGTAACGCGGATCGGCGGCCGCCGATTCGATGCGCGTCTTCAGCGACTTCAGGACCGGGCGATCGTTCTTGCTTTCGAGCAGGCCCATGCGCTCGTCGATCTGCTTGATGAGATCGGCGATGCGGTAAGGCACCGGCGTATCCGCCGTCAGCGCATCGCTGCCACGCCGAACATAGGTGCCGGAACTGGGGTTGCGATAGAGGTTCTTGGCCGCTGGGATCAGATCGCGCAGGACATCCACTTCCTCGGGCACCGTCTCGCGGCCGCGAAACAGCACTTCGGCGAATTCCTCCAGCCTGAACATCCAGAATGGCAGGTCGAGGGTCTTGGAATCGACCTTGACGCAATATTCCGGCAGCGAGGCCGCGAACTCGTTATGCGGGTCGAGGATGAGCACGCGCAGGTCCGGCCGCGCCTCGATCGATTTGCGCAAGAGCAGCGAGACCGCCGTGGACTTGCCGACGCCTGTGGTGCCGACGATGGCGAAATGGCGCGCCAGCGTGTCGTCGATGGCGATGTTGGCATCGATCGATTCATCCTGCGACAGCGTGCCGATGGTGACTGAATGGCGTCCTGCCAGATCGTAGACCGCCTGCAGGTCGCGGCTGCGAATACGGTGGGCGATCGCGCCGATATGCGGGTAGGCGGTGATGCCGCGGTCGAACACCGGCTTGGCGCCCGGCTCTGCGCCGTCGCGCACTTCGCCGATCAATTCGATGCTGACCTCGATCGGGTTCTGGCCCTCATTGCTCCAGGCGCGGTCCGATTTGCCGATCTCATAGACAAGGCCGACCGTGCGCGTGGCGCCGAGATTGATGGAGATCATCTTGCCAACCGTCCACTGGCCGGTAACCGTGCCGTCGGCATCCTCGGCGTAGGCGCTGATGGTAGCGCGCGCGCCGTCGCATTGCACGACATTGCCGAGAATGCGTTTGTCGCTTTGCAGGGCGTTGCGGCGCTCCTGCGAAATCGGTTCGCCAACGGAGGCTTCGCGTTCGACAAACATGACTGACCTGGTCCCATTCCCTGGAGCGTCGACCCTATCCAGGCGGAGTTAAATTGAGGTGAGGTCGAATGGTGTAGACGGTGTTAAGCCGGTCGCGACAATTCGATCGAATAGCCTCTTCCCGGATTTCGCAATTCCGATATATTGGACGAATGAACGATATATCGGATGACATCACTGCCACGATCGGCCGGCGGATACACTCCGAAAGGATGGTGAGGGGCTGGTCGCTGGCCGAGCTTGCGGGGCGCTCGGACGTGTCCAAAGCGATGCTGAGCGCCATCGAACGCGGCACCACCAGTCCGACCGCGGCGCTCCTGGTGCGCATCGCGGCCGCGTTCGGCATGACCCTGTCGACGCTGATCGCGCGGGCCGAGCTGCAAGGCGGCGGCGTTTTGCGCAGGGACGAGCAGCCGGTGTGGCAGGATCCGGCAACCGGCTACATAAGGCGGCATCTGTCGCCGGCATCGCAGATGCCGCTCGAGCTGATCAGGGTCAGCCTGCCGGCGGGCGCCAAGGTCAGCCTTCCGGCCGCGTCCTACGCCTTCATCAAGCAGCAGATATGGCTGATCGAGGGAAGGCTGGATTTCACCGAGGGTGATGTGGTGCACCGGCTCGAGCCCGGCGACTGCCTGGCGCTGGGGGCGCCGGCGGATTGCGTCTTTCATGCTCCCGGACCGGCTGCGGCGGAGTATCTCGTGGCGCTGGTCAGGGACTGATCTCAAATGCCTCGACGACCAAAACGCTCGCACAATGGCGGGCCGCCGCTCGACGACTATGACGGCCCGCCCTGGGGCAAGGGCGAAGCCTACGTCTTCCTCGCCTGGCGCGCCGCCCACGACAAGGCCTGGAAGGCGCCAAGCCAGGCCGTCATGCTGATGCGGCTGGAGAGGGCCGAGCGCCTCGGGCTGACCTACGAGGAATATACGCTCGAGATCCTGGAGCGAGGCCGCCGCGAGGACGACGCCGACCGTATCGCCGAGATTCGGCGGGCGCGGCGGCGCAGGCGGATCAGCCACTTCGAATGACCTTCCTCATGTCTCATCGCCTTGGAGAACACCAGCATGAACGCACTTGAAATCCGGGCCTTGAGCGACGATGCGGCGACCATTGCGATGCTCGCCGATCTGTTGATCGAAACCGTCGCCGCGGGCGGATCGGTGAGCTTCATGCATCCATTGCCGGCGGAGGCGGCACTGGATTTCTGGCGCAAGTCGCTTGCCGCGGCCGCGCGCGGAGAAAGGGCGGTGCTGGGCGCATGGCAGGATGGGGTGCTTGCAGGAACCGTCACACTGCTGCTCGACTTTCCGCCCAACCAGCCGCACCGCGCCGAGATCGCCAAGCTGATGACCGGACGGGACCATCGCGGCAAAGGCGTCGCGAGCGCACTGATGCGCGCCGCGGAGGCACTGGCGGTCGAGAAGGGCCGCACGCTGCTTGTGCTGGACACGGCAAGCGAGGAGGGCGCGGCGGGGCTTTATGAGAAGCTCAGCTTCACGCTGACCGGCGAGGTCCCCGACTTTGCGCTAAAGCCGCATGGCGGACTGACCGGGACGCTGATCTACTGGAAGCGGATAGGGAAAGATCGATAGCCATCAAGTTGCGACCATGTGGGCCTGTCCGAAGCTCAAGGCGGGATAGATGAAAGCCCGTGGCGGGCTTCCATCTATGGAAAGTGTCCGGCCTCACGCCTTGTGGTGGACCTCCTGCAATCCATAAACCGGGGTAGGCAACCCGACCTGCCTGGCCTTCAGCTGCAGCGCAAGATAATGCGAATAGTGCCGCGACTGGTGGAGGTTGCCGCCGTGGAACCACAGTGCTTCCTGCTGCGTCGGCTTCCACATGTTTCGCTGCTCGCCTTCCCAGGGGCCCGGGTCTTTGGTGGTGTTGGAGCCGAGACCCCAAACCTTGCCGACCTTGTCCGCCACTTCCTGCGAAATGAGGTCCGCGGCCCAACCGTTCATCGAGCCGTAGCCGGTGGCATAGATCACCAGGTCGGCCGGCAATTCGGTGCCGTCGACGAATTTGACGCCGGTTTCGGTGAGTTCCTGCACAGCGGCTCCCGGTCCGCTCTTCAGCTTGATCGAGCCGTCGATCACGAGGTCGCAGGCGCCGACATCGATGTAATAGCCGGAACCGCGGCGCAGATATTTCATGAACAGGCCGGAACCGTCATCGCCCCAGTCAAGCATGAAGCCGGCCTTCTCCAGGTCTTCATAGAATTTCGCGTCACGCTCCTTCATCTGCTGGTAAAGCGGGATCTGGAATTCGTGCAGGATGCGGTAGGGCAGGGACGCGAAGATCATATCGGCCTTGCGCGTCGTCATGCCGTTCTCGACCGCCTGCTCGGAGTAGAGCGCGCCAAGCCCGATATCCATCAGCGTGTCCGACTTGACGATGTGGGTGGATGAGCGCTGCACCATGGTCACGTCGGCGCCGCCTTCCCACAGCGCCGCGCAGATGTCGTGCGCCGAGTTGTTGGAGCCGATGACCACCACCTTCTTGCCGCGGTATTTGTCCGGGCCGGGATGGGTCGAGGAGTGCTGCTGCTCGCCCTTGAAGATGTCCTGGCCCTTGTATTTCGGCCAGTTCGCCTTGCCCGACATGCCGGTCGCCAGCACCAGCTGCTTGGGCTTGAGCACGATCTCGTTGCCGTCGCGCTCGACGACGACCGTCCATTCCTTCGTCTTCTCGTCGTATTTGGCGGATTTGGCGGTGGTGGAGTTCCAATAGTTCAGCTCCATCACCTTGGTGTACATCTCCAGCCAGTCGCCGATCTTGTCCTTCGGCGCGAAGACCGGCCAGTTCTTCGGGAAGTCGATATAGGGCAAGTGATCGTACCAGACCGGGTCGTGCAGGCAGAGCGACTTGTAGCGCTTGCGCCAGGAGTCTCCGGGACGCTCGTTCTTCTCGATGATGATGGTGGGCACGCCGAGCTGCTTCAGCCGGGCGCCGAGCGCGATACCGCCCTGTCCGCCGCCGATGATGACGACATAGGGTTGCTTCGTATGGCCGAGCTCGGCGATCTCGTCGTCGCGCTCCTCGCGCCAGGTCTTGCGGTCCTTGCCGTGCCCGTGCTTGGCGCCGAGCGGACGCGTGAAGCCAGCCTTCTCCTCATGCCCTTTCAGCTCCGCCATCGTGGTGAGCAAGGTCCAGATCAGGTCGCCCTTGAACCGCACAAGGCCAAAACCGCGCGCGACGCTTGTCTCGAAGGTGATCCAGGCGGTGATGACGCCGCCATCCTCGGTCGCTTCTTCGCCGTTGGCCACCGCCCATGCGGTCGGCTTGATGTTGGCCAGCGTCGCTTGCAGCATGTCGCGAACCTGATCCTGGCCCTCCATGGTCTTCAGGTTCCAGGTGAAGGTGACGAGGTCGCGCCAGTAGCAGTCGGCCTGGAAACAGTTGACGGCGCTGTCGATGTCGCCGGCTTCCAGCGCCTTGCCGAACTTGTCGAGCAGCGCCTGTGCCTTGGTGGTGGGTGTTCTCTCGAGCATTTGTTCTCCTCCACTTGCTAGATTGCGTCATGAGCAGCAAACGGCGTGCCAACCGTAGCGCTCATCTGGACTGTTAAACGGAATCAATCTGTTAGGACGCTCTTGCGGCGCCTTGCCTGTTGCATTTCCTGTTGCACGCGCTACGGCGCGCCACACCCCTGTAATGTCAGTTCGGCGCCTCCAGCCGCAGGCGCTTCATGCGGCGATGGACCGTGGTGCGGTCGACGCCGAGACGCCGCGCGGCTTCGGAAATGTTCCAGCCGGTCGCCGCCAGCACGGCCAGCAGGGCTGCGCGTTCTTCCTCGGGCGAGGGGGCGCGCAACGCGACCAGGCTGGCGG
>NZ_RZRY01000179.1:0-10016 GCF_003998035.1 Mesorhizobium sp. M2A.F.Ca.ET.039.01.1.1
GATCTCTACGATGTCGAAGTATCCCATGGAAATATCTCGTTCTATCGCCCGCAGATCTGCCGCAACCGCCTACCCTTTTCCTTCAAGGGCGTGCTGCACGAATATCTGGAGGCTCCGCCTGGCCCCATCACACGGCAGAACGCCGAGGGATTTCGCATTGCCACGGGACGTGGGGGAGCGCGCAGCCAAAACCCACGAAAATACCAGGACGACGCGGCGGTGCTGGAGAACGTGCTCGCAACCGAGACCGATCCGTTCCTGATATCGCGCTACACCTTCTATCTCGCGCAAAGCTATCGCGATTTCGGTGAACGCGAGAAGGCGCTGGAACAGTATCTGAAGCGAGCAGAGCTGGGTTTCTGGAACGAGGAGGTCTATGTGAGCCTGCTCGAGGCGGGGAATCTGATGGCCGCGCTCGGCAAGCCCTTCGAAGAGGTCGTCGCGGTCTATGAGCGTGCGACCCAGACAGTGCCGGCACGCGCAGAGGCGCTGCACGCGGCAAGCCTCTATTGCCGCAGCCAGGGCCGGAACGCGCAAGGACAGGAATTCGCGCGTCGCGGCCTGGACCTCACGGAGCCGACCGGTCTCTTCGTCCAGCCCTGGGTCTATGACTACGGGCTGCTCGACGAGTTTTCGATCAACGCGTATTGGGCGGGCGCATATCGCGAGTCGCTCGACGCGTGCCTGAAGCTGCTTGCCTCCGACAAATTGCCGCCGGACATGCTAAAGCGGGTGGTGGCCAATGCGCGTTTCGCGACCGAGAAGCTCGAGGTCCGCGAGCCATCGGTATTGGGAAGACTTGGCGCGGAAAGCCTGGTCGAGCAGCACGCGCTGATTGCGCAGCGATCGTTGCGTTCGCGGCTGGAGGTCGTGCCGCGTGTCCTGGTCGCGATACTGGCCAAACAGAAAGAGCCAGCGCTGCCGCTTTACCTGGCGTGCATCGAGTCGCTCGACTACCCGAGAGAATCGATCGTCCTCTACATCCGCACCAACAACAACACCGACAAGACCGAGCAGATCCTGCGCGAGTGGCTGGAGCGCGTCGGCCACCTTTATGCGGCGGTCGAGCTCGACACTTCGGACGTCAATGACCGGGTCGAGCAGTTTCGCGAGCACGAATGGAACGAGACACGCTTCAAGGTGCTTGGCCGAATCCGCAACATCAGCCTGCGGAAAACTCTCGAGCACAATTGCGACTTCTATTTCGTCGTCGACGTCGACAATTTCGTGCGGCCGGCGACGCTGCGGGAGCTTGTTGCGCTGGACCTGCCGATCGTCGCGCCCCTGCTGCGCTCCATCTCGCCAGGCCAATATTATTCGAACTATCACGCCGAGGTCGATGCGAACGGATATTATCAACACTGCGACCAATATGGCTGGGTGCTCAACCGCCATGTACGCGGCGTTATCGAGATGCCGCTCGTGCACTGCACCTATCTTGTACGTGCCGATGTGCTGACCGAACTTACCTATGACGACGGCACATCGCGCTACGAATATGTCGTATTCGCCGACAGTGCCAGGA
This sequence comes from Mesorhizobium sp. M2A.F.Ca.ET.039.01.1.1, assembly GCF_003998035.1. NCBI lineage: Bacteria > Pseudomonadati > Pseudomonadota > Alphaproteobacteria > Hyphomicrobiales > Phyllobacteriaceae > Mesorhizobium > Mesorhizobium sp. M2A.F.Ca.ET.039.01.1.1. The sequence goes on from NZ_RZRY01000179.1 coordinate 1,526, forward strand.
GGGCCGGCATCGTCCAGTACATCGATAACCGGCAGGTCTACGGCTACATTACTTTCGGCGATCACGAATACCATGTCAGCGGCGGGATCGAACGGGCAAGAGAGCTTTTGCGCGACGCGGGCGACGTGCCGCAATTGCTTGGCGCAACGGCCTCGGCGCCTGCTCCGTTGTTGGCGAGGCCCGAGTTGCCGGACTCGCTGAAGATCCATCTGATCAACCTTGACCGCAGCGTCGATCGCTGGAACCGGTATCAAAGTCACAATTGGCATCTGATGCACAATACGGCTCGCATATCGGCCGTTGACGGCACCTCCCTGGACAGGGCCGCGCTCATGGAGGAAGGCCTTATCACCGGTGATTGTCGGTACCCCCCGGGGACGCTGGGATGCGCTTTGTCGCACATCGATCTGTGGAAGCGTGCGGTATCGGAGAACAGGACGATAACGGTCTTTGAGGACGACGTCCGAGCATCGTTTCGATTTATCGAGGAATCCGCAGAGATCATGTCCCGGGCGCCGACCGGTTGGGACATGATACAGTGGGGCTATATCATCGATCCGTCTTTTCTCTGGTTGGACTTTGGTCTTTCGAAAGCCAAGCTGGAGTTCTACGATCGTCGCTACACCAACAGAACAGCGCTGTTTCAGTCCGACAAATTCCCCAGATCGCTCATCCGGATAGAGCATTCGTTTGGGCTGCAAGCCTACACGATCACGCCAAGAGGCGCGCGCATTCTCCTGGAAAAGTGCCTGCCGCTGCGACACCGCCTCATCCCATTTCCTGGGACGGACGTAATCATCGAGGATACTGGCATCGACTGCGCGATGTGCGCCGCATATGGGTCGATGCAGGGCTACATCTGCATGCCGCCGCTGGTGATCGTGGACGACGAGCAACTTTCCGATCGAGTAGCGACGGACAAGAAGTGAAACTGCTGCTGATAGCCGGGCGGGCGCCAAGGGGTTTATCCCTCGACAGGTGCTACAAAAAAATTGTTGTCCAACGGAAATGTCTCCCGGACCGCGTAGCCAAAGGCATCACACCAAGAGGAGAGGTCTTGGTGACGCTCCGGCCATACTTCGATAAGTATGCCGGGACGCCATAGCTCGATCGTTCCTTGAATTCCCTTGAGCACATCGAATTCCGCGCCTTCCACGTCGATCTTAATGAAGCCTACAGGTTTCTGACGCAGGAAAAGGTCACCAGGCAAGCACTTGATCACTCCGTGATCGGCCTCAAGCATTTGCGCTTGGCCCATGTTATTTGAAATGGGATAAAATACGTTCGCAATTTTCGGTTCCGAACTCAGAGCCACGCCGAGGTAGTCAATATTTACATTCGAGCAAGCATTCAACGAAAGATTTATTTTAAGTATATCTATAGCATTTGGATTTGGCTCAAATATTATTATCTCAGATGGGCTGCAAAATTTCGATACAATATGGAATGATTTCCTATATTTGCACCAATGTCCACAAACGCCCTTCCGGGCGGCGCAAGGCGTTTGATCAATTCAAGTTCGTCTCGCTCGTAGAAGTCGCCCCTTATAAGGGATGATTGTATGTAATCCACTCTATTCGTGATGAAAAAGCTGATGATTTTTCCATCAATCCGATGGCTTGTTATAGTTCCACTTGATTCTTTAGCATCCTCGCGAAGGTGAAACAATTCCCAAGTCTCACACGCGGGTCTTGATAGCGTAATTCGGCCATCGGGCTCCGCACACAGAAATTTACCGCCCTTCTCAAGTCCAAATTCCCGCCCTCGAAAAATTTTTGGTGTCAGAGTGCCCGGGAGTATGTTAAGCACATCGGGACTATCAAACTTCTTTGAGCCAACAATGGCCGAATAATCGCGAAGATATACTATTTCCTTGTCGATGCCGGCTTCAGTGAACTTCAGGCGAGCCAGCGCACCCTGTTGAACTAACAGGGTATTTTGTGGACTGTGTTCAAACGTTCCGTGCCGGACCTCTCCGGATGACGGATCGACGAACACGATCGTTCCGTGCGATGTAAAGAGTTGGCCAGCCAGATTGCCGATCACGACCGTGACCCCCGCTCGATCCCGCGTAAGTGTAAGCGCATTTGCTATTTCTTGGCAAAGGCGACAACGATACGGAGATTATGCGCCAGCATCGGGCAGTATGGATCGGTCTGTACAGATAGGAAGGCCATGCGAATAGTCGCCTCAATGACCACCATCCCATCGCGGATTGACCGAATTGGCCCGGCGCTTGAAAGCGTGCTCGGCCAGACGGTTGCGGTGGAACATATTGAATTGAACGTTCCACACGTGTGCGTGCGGACGAACGAACCCTACACTTTGCCGACATGGCTGACGGAAATGGAACGGGTGAAGATTTTCCGTACAGAGGACTACGGGCCGATCACAAAGATCGCCCCGACCCTACTGCGCCATGGGGATGAGAAAGAAACCTACATCTGGTCGGTTGACGACGACTTTGCCTATCCAAAAAATCAGCTTGCCCTCCTCTGCAAAGGGCACCGCGAAACTGAATATCGCATCCTGGCGCGGCACGGCGGGGACTTCAATCCAGACGGCAGCATCACGTTCAAATACGGAGAAATGCGGGTATCGATGTTCGAAGGATTCGGCACGGTTCTGTATCCTCCCGCATGCGTGGGTGACGACTTCCTGGAATATGTACGAGAAACATCGAACGACATGGATTGTCGACATAGTGACGATATAGTCCTTTCGCTCTATTTTGCCTCTCGCAGAATTCCTATTTTCATATGGAATTCGCCTTCCGAGACAGAGCCATTCTACCCGACGGGTTCGCTTCCCTATTCCTCCGAGGGGGATGCGATCCATTTGCAAAGCGGGGGCAATCTGGAGCGCTATAAGAGGGTACTCAGCGTCTTGAGGCCTAAAAGGGACTAAGCGACCAGGATCGCGCCCCTGCGCATGAGCTCTTGTTTTTGCCTGATTGACGAGCCCAACTGATAATCGAACGCTCGACAGAATTCGACCTTGCGCCGGCTCTCCGGCCTTTATTGCGGTCCGGCAGCTGCGCTAGAGGCGGACCGATCCGACATTGCTTCACACGCATCGAGGAACGAAAGTTGAGGCGAAGGCATTTCCTAACACTGCTTGCAGGCTCCCCTGCCTGGGGTCTGGCGCTGGCAGGGTCCGCTGTGTCAGTCGTTCGTGAAACAAGGTCCGCCGTGGTGTCTGCTCAATCAGCCCCAGTTGCGCCCTCGACGTCTCTTCTCACTGCCCCGATAGAACTCGCCGGCGATTGGGGCCGCATGCTTGAAGGCGCTGCCATTCTGGTCATCGAACGCATGCGGCAGGCCTGCCTCGACGGTGTGCGCCTTCTCTCCGATCGCCAGCCGACGCGATTGCGTGTCGAGGAGCACACATCCGGTCCGCCCGCCATCTGGCTGCATCCGGACGCCAGCGGCATGGCATGGACCATAGTCGACATCGGCGAGCGGGATTGGTCGAAGCTCGCCTACCAGTTCGGGCACGAACTCGGGCATGTTTTTGCCAACAGCTGGCAGGCCGATGCCAAGCCTGCGCCGCCATGCCAATGGCTGGAGGAAGCAATGGTGGAGGCCTTCTCGCTGCGGGGCCTGTGGCGTCTGGCGAAGAGCTGGAAACACACCCCGCCCTTCCCCGGCGACAACGCGTTCGGCGATCTCATTGCCAAATATCGCGAAAACATCATCAACGGCTATCAGTCGCTTGCCGACTTTCAAGGCCTCGCCGGCGACCCGCCGGCATGGTTTGCCAAGCACCGAAGCGAGATCGAAGTTCCGAGCCTCAATCCGTTCGCGCAAGCAATGTCATTGACCATACTCTCGGAATATGAGCAGGCCCCGGACTGTGTTGAGGCACTTGGCGCGCTCAACCGCTGGCCGGGCCGCAGCCGGATTCCTATCGGTGAATATCTCCAGAAATGGAAAGAAAGCTGTGCCGAGATACACGCGTCAACTCGGCTGCCGATCCACCTGGGCAAGCTTTTGGGAATTCCGCCCGGCGTCGAGTGACTGCTGGCCCGAGCTTACATTGCGTGGCGGCTTTCCATCTGGAGTGACATATTCCAATTTGCTAAATGCGCGACTGGAAGTCCGCACCGTTCGGTCGGCAGCCTCTCGAAGCAAGCGGTTCGATGTACGGTTCTGGAGATCGGCTGTAACCTGGTCGGCTGAGCGCTACATCTGGTTCCAGGAAGTGTGGGACGGCCAAATAATGACTGGAAGCGGCGCAAACCAGCCATGTCGTCTTTTGAGGCTAGCCGACAGTCTGCTTTTCAGGGCAAGTCTTACCAATCGAAGGTTGGCATCACAGGGGCATGCCTGACCTGAGTCAACCCTTCGTTGATCGACTATTAGGCAACTCGGAACGTGACAGTGCCGAACGGCCCTACGATGTGGCTGGTTGGGTGGAAGCCTAGTGACTTCATTTCATCACCTGCAACGCCCCTCACTTTCGCGTTCGGACCCAGCTTCACCTCGATCGGCGCCGAAGTCAGGTTTGCCGCTAGGACGCGGATAGCCTCCCCAACACGAAAGGCAATGGCTGCCACTCCCGGCCGATCAATCGATATCCCGTAACGTTCCGAACCGGCAGCAGTTGCAAGCTCGGCATGGACGGCTTGCAACGGTCGTAGAGTGCCATCCTCATTCAAAAGCCCGAAAGGTCCGGTGGGTGCTGCCAATATCAATCGATCAGCTCCGGTTTTAGCGGCCTGTTCCGCTAAGCCGACTGCAAACGCGCCCCCGAACAACGCCCGTTGACGCGGGTCAGTGCCGGCTGCAGGCACCCGCTTGAATCCGGAATTGGCCGCAACCGACTGACCATAGGGGTTGTGCCGCATGCCGATCGTGCAAGGTCCGAGCCAGATCGGCTTGCCTGGACATAGATGCCGCGCCGTCTCCATCACGGCCGGATATACCGACAGGGTTTCCACAATCGATTGCTCATCAGCGGCGTGCACGATGGCGCTGTTGCCGAAGAAGACGAAATCTGCGCTGCCGGTCGGCGGGTTGCGGTTGAACTCAGTGAACAGCGAGGGCGTTCCCGCGCCTATCGGACAATCGACGCCGCTTGCCTTCAGCGCATCCAGTTCAGAGACAACAGGCGGCACGGTCGCCGCCATCAAACCGGAACTGCGTCGAGGGCGAACCAAGCTGCGTGAAGTGGCGTCGCAACCTGTCGACGGTGCAACTCCCACGCTAAGTGCGGGTGATGAGCGCCGCCTTCGGAGCTACACCGACCGTTTCAATGCCCGGTCAATCGGTTCGATATACGCGGCAAGGCTAATTTTCGAGGTATTTCGGAACTACGCGAGCAGGCACGATTGGCAAATGGAACGCGGGTTCGTCGACAGACCGGAGGTCTTTATACGAACCCTGGCTTGAGGGTACGCCGATGATTGGGTTCGTTATTCTCGAATGCTCAGACGCGAGCTACTCCGGCAATCCGGCTGCCCGTAGCGCGGTGCCAAGAGCCTCCGCGAGCGCGGGCGCGCAATTCACGCCGGCAAACTGGCGGCTGTAGCGAAAGCCCGGCTGAAGCTCGATAACGCGAGCGGCGGCTGCCTTTGCTTCGTCCAACCGGCCAAGCTTGGCCAGCGCGGCCGCCAATTGCACATAGGTGATGCTATGTGCCGGATTGGCCTGGACGGACTTGTAGGCAGCACGGCAAGCCTCTTCGAAACGGCCGCGCAACAAATGGCTCATTGCCTGTGCGTCAAAAGTGGCCCAGGCCCACGAATCGAATGGGCTCAGCCGCAAACCCTGCTTGCTCCATTCTATCGCTCGCTCCGCTTCGCCGCTCCACCCGAGAATGACGCTGCCAAGGATGTAGCTCAGGGCTGATGACGGGCTGATAGCGAGGGCGGCTTCCAAGGCAGCGAACGCTGCGGCGCGATCATGCGCATCCATTCCGATCGAAAAGCCAGCCCAGGTCAGGGCGAGAGCATCATCCTGTCCGTGGACGATGGCCGACCGCGCGTAGCTGATCGAAGATGCGCGGTTAATCTCCTGCAGGCCGGCGCGAAGAAACAGACAGTGATGGCACATCGCGGCGTTGCCATGCGCCAGCGCATAGGTTGGCTCGAGTGTGATCGCGCGCTCGAGAAGTGCCAACGCTCTGGTCACTTGTTCCGGCATGCCTGAATCGACATTGGGCTGGGCCTGCAGCACGAGATCGTAGGCATCGAGGCTATCGGGCCGTTTGCGCCTGACACGTTCGATCTCGGCCTTCCGCACGCTTGGGGCAATCGCGCCCACTGCTGCCAGCGCGATCTCGTCTTGGAGCGCGAAGATGTCGTCGGAGCTGCGATCATAGCGCTCGGCCCAGACATGGGCGCCGGTCGAGGCATCGATCATCTGCGCCGTAACCCGCACGCTACGGCCGGCCTTGCGCACACTGCCTTCGAGCACATAGCGAACGCCCAGCTCGCGGCCAATCTGCTTCACGTCGACGGCGCGACCCTTGTACGAAATGGTCGAGTTTCGGGCGATGACGAACAGCCATTTGATCCGTGCCAGGCCCGTGATGATGTCGTCCACCATCCCATCGGCAAAATACTCCTGTTGGGGGTCGCCGCTCAAATTCGAGAACGGTAGGACCGCGACGGACGGCTTCTCAGGCAAGCTCGGTCCCAACGTGGCGCCGGTGACGACCGAGGTATCGGGACCGTTGGTGGCTACGGCGGGTCCGACATAGCGATAGCCACGGCGCGGCAATGTTTCGATCCAATTTGCTCCATTCGCCGCGTCAGCCAATGTCCGGCGCAAGGCTGCGATCTGAACCGTCAGATTGTTATCGGCAACCGCCGATCCGCCCCAGCCGGCCTCGATCAGCGCGTCTTTGGAGACGGGTTGGCCAGCGTTCTGGATCAGCAGTCGCAGCAGCGCGACGGCGCGCCGCCCAAGCATGGTCGGCTCATCTCCGTAAAAGAGAATGCCCACCTGCGGATCGAGGTGAAAAGACCCAAAGCGGTGGACCTCACGCCTGACTATCATTGGAGTCTTTTAGCAGATTTTTGGCAACGAGTTCACGACTTTCCCGCGTGAGCGGCCGATGTTGAGCGAACGCTTGCCAGAGTAAGCGCCTGTCAGAGGAGGATCAAATGAGCGCTGATGCCGTCATCCGCATGCCCGACGAGAAGAAGGGCGTCATGTTGCGTGGCCACCCGATGGCTTTCCTCGTCACCGACGAAAATACCAGGCATACGAGCATGTTCGACTGGACGATCCCGCCGGAGTTCGCCACCGGGCGACATGTTCACCGGGTGCAGGAGGAGACCTTCTACCTACTCGAAGGCGAGTGTGAATGGCACGTCGGCGACAGGACGATCCATGCAACGCCGGGAACCTTCCTGTTCATCCCGCCAGGGGTGCCGCACAACATCACCAATGTCAGCGAGAAGCCTGCGCGCGTGCTGATGACCGTCTCTCCGCCCGGCCACGAGCATTATTTCGAAAAACTGGCCGAGCTGACGGCGCATGGGGCGCCCGATCCAAAAGCACTCGCCGATCTGCGAAACCGCTACGATACAGACCAACTGTCGACGCTGACGACGCGCTCGTGAATGGGGCGCCTTAGCGCGCACGCACTCGAACACGCCAGCAATATAGCTTTCGGTATGGGAACGATGAGGCCATAGCCCTGGACGGGTTCGATGATCATGCCCGCCAGCCTGCCCCTCGTCGACGTCGCGATCGCAACGCGTCGAGTCAATGGCCTCCTCGCGTCAAGGTTAAACGCCGATCTCCCTCCCTTCCACGTCGAGGGCGCGCAAAGGGCAACAAGTGACGCGCCGGCAAGCCGTTCAGACGGCTTTCGCCAGTGGTGACCGCGGCCGGCATGGCGTCACGTTGCTTCCGATTTCTTCGATGGAACAAGCTTGATTGCGGCGCGCTCGCCCGGCGGGGTGGCCCTGGCGACCACGACCCGATCTCGCCCCTCGGCCTTGGCATCATATTGCGCATGGTCGGCGGCATTGGTGAGCTCGGCCCAGCCCGAGCCATGCTCGGGATAGGCGGCGACGCCGAAGAGGCCGTCACAGTGCCAAGCGTGCGGCCGCGATGCGCCAGATGCAGCTGCTTGATCGCCTGGCGCAGCGTTTCGGCGCGCTTGGCTCCCTCCTTGAGCGAGCAGCCCGGCATCACGAGCGCGAATTCCTCGCCGCCATAGCGCGACACGACATCGGTGTCGCGCGCATGCTCGATCAGCGTCGCGGCAACCTGCTTCAGCACGAGGTCGCCAGCCTCGTGCCCGAAAGTATCGTTGAACTGTTTGAAGTGGTCGACATCGAGCATGATGACTGCCAGCGGCTGGCTCGAGCGCTCCATGCGCCTCAATTCCCGGCTGCTGGTTTCCTCGAGATAACGCCGGTTGAACAGGCCAGTGTTCGGATCGCGGATCGATTGCTGCCTGAGCGTTTCGCGCAGGCGCAGATTGGCTAGCGCCAGCGCCAGCGTGTCGACGACGCCGCGCAGGATCTGCT
>NZ_RZRY01000017.1:0-30811 GCF_003998035.1 Mesorhizobium sp. M2A.F.Ca.ET.039.01.1.1
CTCCTTACCCCGGTTGAGCCAAACGAAATAGGCGCTTTGCCCCCGCACCAACTTATCGTATTTCCGGGCAAAGTCTCCCTCAGGCCTCTCAACCTTGATCACCCGGGCGCCTGCATCGGCAAGACGAGACGATGCATACGGTGCAGCAACGGCCTGCTCCACAGCTACGACAGTGATCCCCTCAAGAGAGTTCTGCATGCAACACCGCGCTCTTCATCCAACATTTTCGTTTTGAGCCCGACGACGATTCAGCATCGCAAGCAACCGATTCTGTTCATTGCCCACGATCGAGAATGCCTCGTCGACTCCCATTCCAGGCTTCGCAAGCATCATGTCTGCCTGGGTCGCCATCGATATGTGGACGGAAGCCTGGGCAGAGAGATCTGTCTCGGTACAGCTTCCTCCAACGTACGCGCCTACCTTGTTCTCCTTACACAGGAGCACTGCACGTGCCGTGTCAGCCAATGAGCCGACATCAGGCGTCTTGATTTGAATGAGATGCGCGGCCTTCGCTTCGGCAAAGAGCCGAATATCCTCGAGCGTGTTGCACCTTTCGTCCACGACAATGCGAGCGGTGGAACCCCGGTTGTCCAAAATTGATACGATCTTGGCGTAGTTCTCAATTTGAGCTTGCGTCGAACCAAAATCCGCCGGGGACTCGACATTGAGGGTGAAACCCGGAACAGCGTCGGCGACCCTGCAGATAAAGTCGGCGATGAGTTGCGGCTCCAGGCTGATTTCCTGGCCGATCCAGCCATACACATCGAAATGCAGCACCGGATGATACCCCGGGCGGCCAATTTCGCGCGTCCGCGCCGCAACCCACTTCACGAACTCCATGAAGGCCTGGCCCTCGACGCCGAATTTCTGCCGTGAGTTGATCAGGCCGTGGGGAAGTATATCTACCGCTTTCAAGATCATTTTGTCGACGTTGATTTCGCGAGCATCGCCGCTTTGGCAGTAGATCGGAACCCTGCGAATTGGCAGCGGCAGGTTAAATTCACTGCAAACGACTTCCGCCATCGTGGTACTTTGAAGATGGGCCGAGGCGCGAAGGAGCGCCTGGCTAACGCCATACTCAATCGCGAGAGGTAACCGCTGGTGCTGGAGAGGCTCAAAAACCTTTGCACAGGCATCGAGATAACGAGATACGTCGACATTGAGAAGCCGGGGCACGACTATACGCGAGGTTAACTCCGAGATTTGAGCACTCTCAAACAAAGGATCTCGTCCTCCAGCACCAGAATATTGAACGCTCATCATGTCACCCCAAACCACGGCCCCGTCGGTGAGAGCAAGCCCGATGCTGAGCGAAGATGCCGGAACGCGGATGGACGTGAACCCAATCGCTGTCGCCTCGCCGCTATAGACGAAACCGTCCTGGGGCGCGCCGGCCCTGATGGCACCCTGATCGTCATAGAAAAAAGCGCCATTGCCAGGCGCAAGGAGGACGTCTTTGATCTGCATTTCACTTCGCTCGATTTTCGGACATCGTTGATGGCAGTTGGATTTGCTGCGCCGACTATGCACCACTTGATCTTGAGTTCGCCAACATAATGTCCCGGACGGTCCCATCGCGTTTTCAGATGGCCGGCGTCAGACACATGCACCCCGTATTCCGGCAAGCATTCGACGAACGTCGAATTATTGTATAGGTGGACATTGCAACGTCGTACTCACCTCATTTGGGTTAGCATTCGCGCATTAACCAGAATGCGTCTGAAATGCGCGTCAATCCAATCCCTTCATAGAAGCCGACAGAGTTGGGTGTAGAGATCAAAGCTATGGCCACAGCAGGCCCGAGTTGCCGGCGGGCTTCATACAGGAGGCCCTTGCCGATGCCGAGGCCTTGCGCCGACGCCGATACGGCAAGCTCGGAGACGTAGCAGATCCAGGAAAAGTCAGTAACGCATCGAAGTACTCCGACCAGCTTCCGCCCCGGCCGATGGAGCCGGGCCGTCAGCACCAAGTCGGCTTGGCGGAGCATCGCATGCAGCCGAAGCTCGCCATGGGTCGCCCCGAAGCCGGATTCGGCCAACACGCGGCAGAATTCGGCCGGGTCAAGGTTCGGCTCACTAACGTAAAGGATCTCAGATTGTTCGCTCATGCCAACCCCTTAACAAAAATTGATTGATCTAAGCTTACGCAATACCTTGTATTCGCAGCCGGTGCCGAGATTTTCGCCCTGACTGCGTGAAACCAGCAGTAGCTTGTGGCGGATTTTGGCACGAAGAGCTGCGCAGCAACTGCCCTATCCAGAACACAGCTTACTAGTCAGTTGAACGACTATGCTTTGTCATCTGCGTGCAAGTGCCCTGCCGAAGCGACTGCTTGCGTCTCAGTCCGCTTTAACCAGTGTCTAATCCGTGCTTCGACGGCGCCCCTTTTTAAACGGCAATCTCAGCTCGCGCGCCTACCTAGGATAGTAGGCTGCATCGCGGGGCGGCGAGGTTTATAAAAAACGGGACTGTTGGAGAGCAAAAGATGTTGCCGTTAGTTCGCCCCAGAAATGCTATATTTGAAATCAATCTTGGGGCTATTCAGGCGAACTTCCGGGCCATCACGGCCCTCGTTGGGTTAGGCGTAAGGGTCGCCGCTGTCGTCAAGAGCGACGCCTATGGACTTGGTGTTGTAGAGATTGCAAGGGCGCTTATTCATGTCGGCTGCGATCTGCTCTTCGTCGGCAATCTTGAGGAAGCGCTGCTTCTAAGATCGTCCCATGTAGACGAGGCAATCGCGGTTTTTTGCGATGATTTCGCGAAATTTGGTAGATTCTACCAATCCAATAACCTCATACCGGTTGTGAACAATTGCGCCGAATTGGAAGCCGTTATTGCAACAGGAACGAAGACATATTTTCTTAACGTGGAAACGGGATTTTCCCGCTTTGGGCTCGCCATTGCGGACGTGCGTCGCGCGTATTTTTCTGGTACGTTCGACATGTATCCCCCTTCGGTCGTACTCAGCCATCTAGCGTGCAGCGAAACCGTTGCGGACCCAACTAATGTGTTGCAACGGAACCGCTTCCGGGCGATCTACGATCTGATTAAGCCCACCTGCGGCAGTCTCGCAGCGTCCGCCGGTATCTGGCTAGGTAAATCCTATCATTTCGACATGGTACGGGTGGGCTCAGCCCTGTACGGGCTCAACGATGCTGGCATTCGACCAAATCCGCTGCAAGCGGTTGCAAGGCTCCGAGCGAAAATACTCGACGTGCGCAATGTCGCTAGGCGGGAGGCTGTTGGCTACGGTGCGACATTTCGTACGGGTCGAGCTACCCGCGTAGCGACCGTCGGGATCGGCTACACACATGGCCTTCCATGGGCCTGCGCGAACAAGATATCAGCTCGGTTCGCAGGTTATTCGGCCCCTCTAATCGGAACAATATGCATGGAGAACATGACAATTGATATAACAGATGTTCCAGAAGCGCTTTGTGGGCCAGGTAACTTTGTGGAATTACTGGGAAATGATTTTACCTTAGATGACCTTGCAGAAGCTGTGGGCCTCAGCCCACACGAAGTCTTAACCCGCCTAGGTGCTGGTTGCACAAGACGGTATCTGAATTCTTCCTTGTTACCTACGACCCCTAGGAATAAGGCGTTAGACTTTGATGGCAGCAGCGAGATGAATGATGGCAAGGCACGCCTTTGATTTCGTTATGGCGCTCCCATGGAGAACTTGGTCCATAGGGCATCCTTTGATTCGAAAGATAAGGATGCCCCATCAAAGCCCCGGATCAAACATGTAGCTAGGTCAGGACTCATTGATCCAGAAGATGAAGGCTGCAGCGAAGGCGATAGCCGACAGGAAGGTGTGAGCACATCGGTCGTATCTGGTGTGGATGCGTCGCCAGTCTTTGAGGCGTGCGAACATGTTCTCGATCCTGTGACGTTGCCGGTATAGGACAGGATCGTAGCTGTGCTGAACACGATGCTTGGCATGGGGTGGGATGCATGGCGTGATACCGCGCTCGACGAGCGCCTGGCGGAAGGCCGCTGAACTGTAGGCCCGATCGGCCAGCAGGGCGTTGGCGGCGGGCAAATCCTCGATCACGGCCGCAGCAGTCTTGTGATCATTGGTCTGCCCTTCGCTCAGATGCAGCAGCCGCGGACGTCCCTTGGTGGTCAGTCCGCCTCGGCTGCGTCCGATACATCGGGATAGAGTTTTTTAAGGAGGCTGGCGGCAGTGCGATGCGCTTTGAGATGGGTGGCATCGATCATCAGATTGTCCGTTTTGCCGCCCTGCGCGGCCAGTTCCGCTAGGATGCGGTTGAACACACCCAGCCGACTCCAGCGGATGAAGCGGTTGTAGATGGTCTTGTGCGGACCGTAGTCGGAAGGGACGTCTCGCCAGCGAAGGCCATTTCGGATCACGAACAGGATGCCGCTCAGCACCCGGCGGTCATCCACACGCGGAACACCATGCGACAAAGGAAAATAGGACTCGATCCGGCGCATCTGCTCCGGCGTCAACATCAGCAAATCACTCAAGGCAGCACCTCCTGCCACCCTGAATCACCAAACAGATATCAACTCAATAGATTATGGGTCCTGACCCTAGCTTTGATTCCGATTGTAACATAGAAATGCCTAATTGCCCGAGCATCGGACCTGGTCTAGAATCCAAGCCATACGAAGTGCTGCTTCTTCGGCTACACTAGGCCCATGTGAAGCGCCGCCGTGGCCACCGACCATACGCATGTGGAAAACAAGACCTGGGTCTCGACCGGCCGTAAAGGAACGTCGCTGGGCAACGTACCGAGCAGGCTGGTAGTAGAGCACCTGGCTGTCGTCGAGCGCGGCGTCGACGTAAGTTGGCGGGCGCGGGCGATCGGCACTGAGGTTGTAGTAAGGATCGTAGCTGCGCAGGTGCCGATATTCGTCGGCTATGTGGGGATCGCCGTACTCCGCTATTTCCGGCAGCGCGTACGGCATCGTGAAGTCCAGCTCGGTATCTATGATGTCGGCGAGCGGAACCTCGGCGAGTACGGCGCGGAACAAGTCGGGCCGCAAGTCGGCCGTGGCAAGCACGGTACCCCCGCCAGCGCTCGCTCCCTCAATGACGATGCCGTCGCCGGTGGCGACCCCCTGCCTAACAAGCGCCTCGACAGCGACGATCAGATCTGTGTGGGTGATACGTTTTCGATCGCGGGTAGCCGCCTCGTGCCACGGACGTCCAAGCTCCCCGCCTCCCCGTACGTGCACGATGCCGAAAGCAACTCCGCGATCGAGCAGGCTCAAACGTTTGGTCATGGATGAGGGCCAAGTGAAAAACGAGGGCCATCTCGGTTTTCCATAACAGCCGTAGACATTCAATAACACCGGCCCTGGGGTGGTTCGATCGCGCCGCGCGACGAGCGAAATTGGTATATCCACCCCGTCTTCCGCCTGCGCCATGACGACCGTCGCCACGTATTGAGCCGGGTCATATCCGGGAACGCGGGCCTGGTACAGGACTGCCGATCGGTCGTCGGCGAGATCATGCTCTACAAACGTGTCGGGCGTCACGAATGAGCTAACCGAGTAGACCAACTTCGAGCTTCGGAACGGATGCCGTGCGACCGAATAGCTACCCCCTGCAGACAAGCCGACCTTAAGAGTGCAGCTCGGCTCGTCGGGAACGATCGTGGCGGCGACCCCCCCGCTTCGGTTATGCGAGACGAGGCGAGGACGAAGGCCCTCTCGTTCCAGGACAACCAGGTGCTGGTCGAGCACGTGGACCTCCTCAAGCGTCACGCCCGCTCGATGCGGGATGACCTCCTCCCAGCACGATGGTGACGGGTCACCTATCGGCGCACACACGAGCCGCCAGTAGGGTCCAGCGTCGTTTACCCGAAACAAGAACCTGTCGCCCCAGTGCTCGGCAAAGACATGGTGGCCAAGATCACGCGCCACAATCCGGCGCCACCCAACGCCCGGCTGGTCGGCAGGAAGGCACCACACCTCCACCGCCCCGGCGTTGTCCATAACGTCCAAAAGCAGCCAGGCGCCGCTATCAGAGCGCCAAATCCGCAAGTTCAGTCGCTCGTCCGCCTCCTCGAACACTACCTCAGAGTGCGAATCGTTGACGTCCAGGCGTATAAGCTCATGGCGTTGCCGCCGCCGGTCCGCCCGCTCCCGCGTGAAAAAGAGCGTGTTGCCGTCCGCGGTCCAAGTAACCATCCCAGCCCGCCTCGAGCCCGTCCAGACGTCATGGCCGGTCTCTATGTCCCGCACCCTAAGCTCGAAGTTCTCGTCCCCGATGACATCGAAGCTGAACGCCACGTAACGCCCGTCGTCACTCGGCTCGAAGACACCGAGCGAATAGAAGATCTCGGCCCCCGGGATCGCGTTCGGGTCGAGAACAAGCTCGGCCGAGCCTCCGGTCACCGGCCGGCGCCACCACGCAGGATGAGACAGGCCCCGCCCGTGTCTTTCGAAGTACTCGAAAGGCCCAACCTGGAAGGTTGGTGGGGCGCCCTCGCAGGTGTGACGCCCTTCGATCTCGGCGATAAGTTCCGCCTTGAGCCCTTCCAGGTGGGCTGTCGCTTGCTGCGCGTAGCTGTTCTCGGCTTCAAGATACGCGCGGACGTCGGGATTCTCCCAGTCCCTGAGCCAGCCATACGAGTCTATCGTGACGTCGCCATGAAGGACCCGGATCCGTGCCTCGGAACGAGGAAGCGGTGGCTGCAGGTGCTTGTCTACCATCACAAGGCCCTCAGGAAAAAAGAGCAAGGAATTGGCGCGGCAGTCCGCGAGCAGACAGTTTGTGCATCAATGTTGCTCCTAGGCGATATAGTGTAAACCGTTTAACGAGCCACGGTGCGTTATTACCAACATCCGTTAATTCCGTTCTGGCAGAATAGCGCTTCGAGTGCCCTATTATTACTTACTGTCAGACGGAACCATGGTCGGCACTTTTCAGGTTGGGTGTCGACAATTCTGCTTTCGCACCTGACGTCGGCAGCCAGCATGCGGACATATGCTGCGGCCCGACTTCGATGGCCGGCGGCTCCTCCTCCTTGCACCGGTCGAAAGCAAGCGGGCAGCGAGGATGGAAACGACAGCCCTTCGGCACGCGTGCGGCGCTTGGAACCTCTCCTTGCAACGCCGGCAGCTCGAAGCGACTTGCGTCGCTGCGAATCTGCGGCGTGGCGTTGCGCAACGCGACCGTATAGGGATGCCGGGGGTTGAATGTGATGTCATCGGCGCTGCCGATCTCGACCAATCTCCCAAGATATAAGACTGCAATCCGGTCGGCGATCAGCCAGGCGAGCGGCAGGTCGTGGGTGATGAACAGTAGCGCCATGTTGTGCTTGGCGCGCAGGTCAACCAGGACCTGAAGAATTTGTGCGCGTATCGATACATCGAGCATCGACACGGGCTCGTCGGCAACGATGAGCTCCGGCTTCACGGCAAGCGCTCCGGCAATCACGACGCGCTGGCGCTGGCCGCCGGAGAGTTCGTGTGGGAAGCGGGCGAAGAAATCACCGGGAGGATTGAGCCCGGCCGCCGAAAGCGCTTCGCTGACCCTTTCTGTGAGTTGAGCATGGTTCTTGACCAGCCGCAGGGAGCGCAACGGCTCTGCCACACTGTCGAACACGGTGTGTCGCGGGTTGAGCGCCTGATAAGCATCCTGAAAGATCATTTGCACGCGTCGCCGGTAGGGACGCAGAGCCGAGAAGCCCTTTGCAGACGTCATATCGCGGCCCTCAAACAGCAACCTGCCTCCTGTGGGCTGGGCTAGCTTGGTGATGACGCGGCCCACTGTCGTCTTGCCGCTTCCGGATTCTCCAACCAGGGCGACGATTTCACCTCGTCCAATGTTGAGGTCGACTCCATCCGCCGCACGCACCGCCCCGGCAGATCGCCCCAGGACCCGGTCGAACAGTCCGCCCTGGATAGGAAAATGGACCTTCAGGCTCTCGAGACTCAGGATGTCGGAGGTGTCAGGCATGAACTGCAACCCTGCCTTCTTGCGAGGAACGGTGAAGGTGACAGGCGACGCGTCCCCACCCGAACTTTTCGAGGCTGGGAACTTCGGTCGTGCAGACCCCCGTTGCTGACGGGCAACGTGGATGGAAGGCGCAGCCTGACGGTCGATTCATTAAGTTGGGAGGATCACCGGGGATAGGGCGAATTATCCGTATGCCGCTCGCCGGGTTGGGGATCGATTCGATCAGCAGGCGAGTGTAGGGATGTTTGGGCTTAGCGAAGATCTCCGTGACGGTTCCATCCTCGACTATCCGGCCGGCGTACATGATCATCACGCGATCACACGACTCAGCGACGACAGACAGGTCGTGGGTGATTAAAATGAGCGCTAGGTTAAGCTGCGATCGCAACTTCCCCAACAGCTTGAGGATCTGAGCCTGTGTGATGACGTCGAGCGCCGTGGTCGGCTCGTCACCGATGATGATCGAGGGGCGACATGCGAGCGCCATGGCAATCATCACTCTTTGACGCATACCGCCCGACAACTCGTGGGGATAGGCAGTGCCGCGATCCGTCGGAATGCCGACGAGTTCTAGAACCTCCCGTGCCCGCGCGGTCGCCTCGGCACGCGACATGCCGAGCTTCAGGATGCATGGCTCGGCGATTTGCTTGATAATGCGGTGAACGGGATTGAGCGCATTCATCGCGCCCTGGAAAACGACGGACGTCTCGGTCCAGCGATGTGGCCGCATCGCCGCATCATTGTCGATCGACAGCAGGTTACCACGATAGCGCACTTGGCCGCCGCTGACCCGTGCATTGGGCGATAGTAGACCAGCGATCGCCATGGCGGTGGTAGTCTTGCCACTGCCCGATTCACCGACGAGGCCAACGGCCTCTCCAGCCTGGAGCGCGAAGCTCACGCGGTCGATCGCTCGCAATGAAACGCCCTTGAGCCGATACTCAACAGAAAGCCCGTCGACTTCCAAAAGCGATGCCTTGTCTTGGGAGAGGTTTGTCATGGGATCACCCTCTGCCGTGGATTGAACGTGTCGTCGAGGGCATTGCCGACCAGGACGAAGCTAAGGGAAACCGCGAGGGCGCACAGCCCGGGGGCGCCGAGGTACCACCAAGCTCCGGTACTGGCCGCACCGGCGCGCTGAGCGAGCGAAAGCAAAGTGCCCCATGAAGGCTGCAATGGGTCGCCAAGCCCGAGGAACGAGAGCGACGTCTCGACATAGATTGCGCCAGCGACGACCAGCGCACCATTCGCTGCGATTTGCGGAACGAGATTGGGGAGGATATGCCGCACCATGATGCTCAAATTGCTGCTGCCCACAACTCGTGCGCGATCAATGAATGTTCGCTCCTTAAGCGATAGTGTCTGACTGCGAACGATACGGGCGACAAACGCCCAGCTTGTTATGCCGATGACGACAAGGATCACGAAGAGGGAAGGACGGAAGCCGAGGATTTCTCTGCCCCGCCCCATTACTTCGAGCACCACGGGTGTGATGACCAGCGCAAGGACGAAGGACGGCATGACGAAAAAGAAATCCGTCAGCCGCATCAGCCAGACGTCAACTCTGCCACCGTAGTAGCCAGCAATGATACCAACCGTAGTGCCGACGACGAGGCTGATGACGGTCGCCAGCAGCGCGATCGTGAGCGATATCCGGGCACCATGGACGACCAGATTGAGCACGTCACGCCCCACCTCATCGGTCCCCAGCAGATGCTGGCTTGATGGTGGAACGAGGAAATCACCAGTTGCGGTGGCTACGGTCTCAAGTGGACCTACGAGGATATTGGGCACAGCAGAGAGGACAAGGAAAAACACCAGACACAACAGGCCGAGCTGAGCCCCGGCGTGACCAAGAAGATTGGATAGAAAGCTCTTGATCGCTCTCGCCCGGCTACGCGAGGAATATCGCACGATACTTTCACTCATTGCCGGATTCGCGGATCAAGAATGCCGTAGGCAAGATCGGCTAGGAGGTTCGCGACAACGATCGATACACCAAGCAACAGGAATATCCCTTGAAGAACTGGGTAGTCCCGCGCGTTGAGCGCTTCGACCGTGAGACCACCAATTCCCGGCCAGGCGAAGACGGCTTCGACGGTGATCGCACCAGCGACCACGTAGCCAAGATTGAGAGTAATCAAGGTCACGAGCGGCAGCATTGCGTTACGAAATGCATGGCGCATCAGCATCTGACCGTTGGTAAGTCCCTTGGCGCGTGCGGTCACCATGTAGTCCTCAGTAACGACGTCACTCATCGCTGCACGCGCGACCACAACGTATTGCCCGATCAGCCCAAGGGCTACCGCGGCGACCGGAAGTGCGAGATGTCGCAAGTAGTCTAGGATCTTATCAGTTGAACCTATGCTAGCGCCGGGTGAATAGATGCCATAACCCGGAAACCACCCCAATGCCGTGCTAAAAATGACTACTAGTACCATAGCAAGCCAGAAAGACGGCGTAGAATAGAGCGCTAGAGATGCTCCCATGGCGATACGGTCGACAGCTCCTCCTCTGCGCCAACCCGCATAGAGCCCAAGCATGACACCGCATAGCATGGCGATTAATTGGGCCAAGCCAACCAGGGCGATGGTGGCCGGCAAGCGCTCCCAAATAAGGTCAGAGACAAGTCTACCCCTGAACTTGAAGCTGTAGCCGAGATCGCCATGTAGAGTTGCCGACAGGTAGTCAAGTATCTGGTCCGGGAAAAGCGGCCGGTCGAGTCCCCAGTTCTGGCGCTGCGCCTCGATCCGTTCAGCGGACACGCTCATCCGAGCACCGCCAAGCAGAAGCGCTGCAGGGTCACCGGGAATGACCCTGAACAGGACGAAGTTCAGTGTGGCCACCATCGAAAGAGTTATGGCCGCCCTGATCAGGACATTCCCAATGCGGCTTGTTCGCCCTTCCTGTGCGTTGCCAGCCACGTTAGATCGGCCTCAACCGATCGAACGGGAAATAGCTCCAATCCGATATCGCGTCCTCCGGTCCCCAGCCCTGGAAGCAGTCCTTACGATAGGCACCGAGCGTTAAGGGGTGACTCAGAATGATATACGGCGCCTCAGCATAGATGAGGCGCGCTGCCTGATCGACCAGCTCCTGGCTCCTCTTCAGGTCGACGGTACGGTCGACCTCAGTCAGGAGCGCGTCGAACTTCTCATTTGTCCAGTACGATCTGTTAGTGAGGCCGATGGACTTGCTACTGCCCAAGACGAGCAGGTCGTGAGGCGAGGAAGACAGCCAGTTGCTGGCGATTAGCAGATCCCAGCTTCCGCCGCCGTCCGTCGGCGCTGTCGTGCGGGCTGTGAGCGCACCGGAATCGAGCTGGGTCACCGACACGGGAATGCCAATTTGTCCCAGCCAGCCCGCAACAAGCTGCACGGCTGCAATCGGAATCTCGCTCACACCCGAAGCCTTTCCTGTGATTAGCTCAAGCTGTAAGCTCTTTCCCTCCTTGTCCTCCCGGACACCATCGCCGTTCGTGTCCCGATATCCGGCCGCGTCTAGCCGACGACCCGCCTCGGCTAGATCGAAGCGGCGCCTGATGTCGCTTAGGTCTGAGTAATAGTCGGCGGCTACCGGCATCACAATTCCGACACCAGGGTCTGCGTGCCCGCGGTAGGCGCGATCCACGATCGCTTTCTGATCGATCGCATAGCCGATCGCGTCGCGAAACGCTGGATCCTGCAGGGCCTTGGTGCTGCCCGCCCCCTTCCCGGAGGCCGTATTAAATGCCAGATAGTCCCGCTGCTCCACGCGAGATTCATAGACCCCGATATCGCTCTCCTTCGAGAAGGCAGCCCACTGTGCGGTTGTCACGCCCCCACAATCGAAGCTCCCACTCTTCAGACCCTGGGCAATTGGATCCTGCGTGGTGAAGAAGTGGATAATCATCCCGGCCGTCTTCGGCTGCTCAGTGCGAAAATACGCGTTTGGCGTAAGGCGCACAAATTGGCCTTGCTGAAACTCCGCAACGATCATAGGCCCAGTTCCCACCAGCGGCGGGTCGTTGCGAAAAGTGCTGCGCGCATCCGCGTAGCCGATGTCCTTCCAAACGTGCTCAGGGACCATTAGAACGAAGTTGTCAATTGGCCAGCGCGTAGGAGCCTTGGTCACGATCCGCAGAGTTTCGTCATCAATGGCCGTAACGGATGCGACTTGTTCCATGCCGTCTGTGCTGTTTTGGCCAATATTCAGCTCGTCTGGCTTGCCCACGGAGCCAAGCAGATAATTATAGGTGAACGCGGCGTCTCTGGCGGTGGCGGGTTGGCCGTCCGACCACTTCATGCCGGGCCATACCTTGATTGTCCAAGTGAGCCCGTCATCAGCAACGGCCCACGCCTTCGCAAACCCCCTCCGGTCAGGGTGTCGCTGGGCGTCAACGCCGACCAGCGAATCGTAGGACAAGACAAGCGGCCAGAACGAACTCCAGGTGGCGAATGGATTCATGGAATCGGGAGCACCCATCGAGCCGACACGCACAATATGGTCGCTACAAGACGAAGCGAACGCCCTTGAGTTAATGACCCACGGGGCAACCGATCCCACCAGCATTGCTTTGACGACCGCACGGCGATTCATAGACCACATCATTCTGGTCCTCCTTTAAGCCTCGCCACGCCGCATTCCCGCACCTCGTCGCGCCCATTTGGAACTGATGGCCAGCGCGTGCACAAGGTAATTGGTGTGGCGGTTCCCCTTTATAGTCTTAAGTTAGATTTCTTCGACAGCTGCTGAATTGGCAAATAGAGACTCGATATAATCGCCATCTAATAAGTAGATGGCTAACGACTCTCCCCGCCCAGATGGACGCTTTCTGTCGACGGTGCAGCTCTGAAAATCGCACCTGTTGATTCCCCGGTAATCGACCAGCGCTGCCGCCAAAGACATTCTGCTTCCAGCCCCGCAGGTCCGCACGAAGTGATCCGTGCGGATGCAGGAGGTGCTCGAGGCCGAGATGGACGAGGGCGGCCTCAACGAGGAAATCCGCCGGCGCACCTGTGTCGTGCTCATCTTTCCAAAACATAGAGATGCCGCCCCCGTCAGGACATTGGCTGTCGAAACCAACGAAAACGGATGGCGCCAACCGCTAGATCAACATGGACGATCTGCGTGAGCACAAGAAACATGCTCTGCGCCAAGCCGCGCGACCAGCACCATGGCTGTCCCATTTTACTGATGGGGTGGATGCCAGCCTTCTCCGACGGCATCGCAATGTGCCAAGTTGGTGGTGTTAGCGCCACGCAAAGGAGAGGCAGGCATCGATGGAAAAGTTACTATCATTGGGGTCGATCTGGGAAAGAACGGCATTCAGCTGCAGGGGGCGGCAGCTGATGGATCGGTTGTATTCCGCAAGAAGCTGTCGCGCCTGCAGTTTTGCAAGTTCATGGCGAGTCAACCGGCATGTGTCGTGGCAATGGAAGCGTGCGGCAGCTCCCACTACAGACCTGTCAGATGGCTCGGCTTGGCCATGAGCCAAGACTGATTGTCCCGGCCTATGTCCCAAACCGTCCGTCAAGCGGCAGAAGAACGACGTCGCCGAAGCGGAGGCGATCGTCGAAGCAGCGCAACGACCGACAACGCGCTTTGTCGAACCGAAGACCAAGGAGTAGCAGTCCCGGGCTATCGTGTTTCGCACCAGAGAGCAGTTCGTGAATCAGAGAACCGAATGGGTGAATGCGTTGCGCGCGCACCTCTAGGAGTTCGGTTATGTTGTTCCGCAAGGCATCGGCCACCTGCCACGTCTGGCAGAGATCGTCGAGGACGAGAGTGCAGACCTGCCGGATCTGGTCCGCGACATCTGCAGCGCTCTTGACCAAATCAAACAGTTGAGCAGCCGTTTCGCGGCATTGAAGAAGACGATCGACATGCTGTCCAAGCAAGCTGCAACATCTCGGCGCTTGCAAACCATGCCCGGTGTCGGCCCTATTGCTGCCCTTGGCATTTTCGCCACCGATGGAACCCTTCAAGTGCGGTCGCGATTTCGCCGCCTGGCTCGGGCTGGGTCCCTCGGCAGAAGTCAAGCGGCGGCATAGGCACAAGTGTCCCGCGCGGGCGCGCCGCGAGACACATAGCGCTTGCCCCTTTATTCGCACCGTCTCTTGGTGGCACGCGGATTGCATAGGACTCCGTGAAGGCGAGCGCGGATAAAGCGGGCTGTTCCCTCGAGAAAACAAATCCGAGCGAATGAAGTGCAGAACCGAACCATCAAGGAGTACGTCATGCGAGTAGCCGTCGTCCGGAATCGTGATTTTACAGGCGTGATCAACCGATTCGGTCAGCCTTATCCACAGCCCCCGCAGCCTTGGCCGCCCGGCGAGACAGTCGAAAGGGCGGTGGCGGCACTGCAAGATGGCGGCCATGAAACGCTTTTGTGTGAAGGCGACAAAGGACTGCTCAATACGCTCGAGCGCTTCATGCCACCCGATCCGCAAGCCCGCCCTTCAGGATTTGTTTTCAACCTGGCGGAGGGGATTCAAGGAGATTACCGTTTCACGCACGTTCCGGGCATGCTTGAGATGGCCGGCGTTCCATACACCGGATCGAGCCCACTCGGGCATGGACTGACGGACGACAAAGTTATCAGCAAGACGCTCATGCGCAGTTGCGGCGTGCCGACGCCGAACTTTCGCATCATGCGCTGCGGCACCGACAGCACCGGCGATTTGCGATTCCCACTTGTGGTGAAGCCGCGCCGTGAAGACAACAGCTTCGGTTTGCAACTCGTGCATGAGCCCTCTCAGCTGGCGCAAGCCGTCGAAATGATCATTGGGCAATATGGGCAGGATGCGCTAGTGGAAGAATACATCGATGGGCGGGAAATCCATGTCGCGCTGCTGGGAAACGGAAAACCCGAGGTGTTGCCCTTCGCAGAGATCGACTTCGGCGAACGCGAAATTGGCCTTTTGACTTGGGAAGCGAAGTACCTGCCTGCCGAGCAGGCGTCGACGATTTGCCCGGCGCGAGTCGGGAGCAGTCTTGCGACTTTGCTGCGGGATATTTCGATTGCAACCTTCCGTGCCTGCGAGTGCCGGGACTATGCACGCCTCGACGTCCGGATCGACCGCTCCGGCCAACCCTTTGTGCTGGAGATCAACACGATGCCTGGGCTCAGTATGCAATCCGAATATGTCCTAGCCGCAATCGCCGCTGGGCACAGCTATTCGAGCTTGATCAATCGCATCCTTGATGTGGCCCACAAGCGGTATTTCGGGATCGGCATCCCGTAGCCGGTCACGCGTCGAGTCGGCGCCCACTCGGTGCCCCATCAGCGTGGCAGCCGAGACGTCGCCAACCGATTTCGGTGCTGCGCCGAGTGCGAGGCGGCGGTGATGACGGCGGTCGACATGAGATGTTGGTCGCAATGCTCGACTGCAGAAACTGACCGCGATCTGGAGTGCGCTCTAGGGTTACACCGATCGGGCTGCGGTTTTGCTCGTCTGCCGGATGTGTTAATCCTCGATCGTTGCGGGCCGGGAGCCGCTGGACGCGGCCTGGCGGCGGCTTTCTGCGCTCGATTGCGGCGCAACGGCGACCGTCGGGGGGCATCGATCGCGCGGGCGATGGCGTAGCCGACGATCATGCGCGACCAGACGTCGAGAATGACGGCGACGTAGACGAAGCGGGCCGGTAGCGCGGCATAGGTGATATCGCCGACCTAGAGTTGGTTGGCAGGTCGGGACAATGTCCTTTTGCCAGATTGGAGTAGATCGGACTGCTATGAATGCTGTCGGTCGCGGCGACGAACCGGCGTCTGACCTTCGGTTGCAGGCCGTGATCGCCCTAGAAATTCCAGCTCCTGAGCCTGCTTGCCGATCAGCTGCGGCGATTCGCGCCTCATTTCCGTGATCAGAGCGGCCGAAGCCGTATGTTCATCGAACCACTCCACCTGCCTCTGCCAATCCAGACAAGGATCAGGGTGCGGGTGATGTCATGCCGTTCCCCCAAATGTGCAGCGTCTCGCCCGACAGATTTTCCTGCACGGCCAACGCTTAAAGGTGACGCTATAACTACGATGTCTTGCCATCGCTCATGGTCGACGTCGACTGACAGGCGTCGCTTGAGGGAGCTGGCGACCCGGCCGCTGGTGCCCATCGCGACGCCGTGAAGACTTTCACTCGCCTATCCAGATAAGCGCCTTCATCCCGGTCCTTCACTATTTCTGCGAGGGTCCGCTGATTGGTTTCGAATGATTCGGTCCACGCCGCGCTGGTGAATAACATTCGGCTCAGCATCACCGTGTCGAAAACAGGCAGCCCAGTCAACCGGCGTATGATCGGGGACACCAGAGGGAATGCGGTACATTCACACAGAAAAGCCGCGATGTGCGGATATCTCCTTCTCAGTCGCGTGACGCACGCCGTGACATCGTCCTCGATTTCAGACACTAGCGTGCGCCGCGGCGGGCGCTGCATTTCGTTATCCAGGAGCTTTCCACCTTCGATACCGCCGACCACTATCCGCGCACGCTCGGCCGGGTCGTCGATCCCGAATAGGCCTTCGCTGCAATGCGTGGAATCGGCAGTCAGTACCGCGAGCTTGGCGCCGGGTGGAAGCTGACGTAGCAGGGTCGGTATAAGCAGGAGACTTGACAGCGCCACGGGTACGTTCACCGACGCGGCCACCGCTGCCTGATGTCGGATGGCGAACCCACAGTTGGCGATCACGGCAACGGCGCCCCGTTCGACCAAGCGTTGCGCTGACGTGACGTAGGCCGGTTCAAGCGACGGATCGCCTCGGATGACGCGATCCGCCCAAGCACCCTCCACTGTCTCGATGATGATCGGAAAGTCGTAAGTATCTGGATTGAGCAGGGAACCGGGATACGTTTGCGGAGGTTTCTCGCCCGGCGCGAGCCCGCGCTCAAGCTCGAGAAAGCCTAAGGAGGCAGGAGGTCTATGTGATGTCACGCGGGGAACCTCGAGCAGTATTCTATATCATCATCATCGGAGGCAGCGCCGCCCTTGCGGGTGGTCACGTGCCCATGTGATCGCACTTGTGCCGGCCGGTCAAATATCGAATGCAGGCGGCACCATCGTGAGGCCAGATGGCTTTCCCGGCGACGTCGCGGCTGTCTCCCCGCAGCAAACCAGCCGCATATCTGCATAGCGACCGTTTCCCGGCATCTGCGGAGCGTCATGCGCGTTGCCGGCATCCGGCCGAAATAACGTCTGTATGTCCGGACGTGAGCTCTTACGGAATCGATTCTGTAATTCTGTGATTCAATCCGGACATGCAGATCGGCTACGCGCACGTTTCGACGGCCAGAACTTGGACCTGCAATGCTCTGATGCTCTGATGCGCGCCGGCTGCGAGTAGATCTTCGAGGAGACGCAATCCGGCCGGACCGGCAACAAGCGTCCCGCGCTCGAGGTCGACAGCTTGGGATCATCCAGACCGCTCATGACCTGCAGCAACGCGGTCCCTACCCGGCTTAGTGCAGGAGATAACTCTCTGCCCGGGATCCTGGAGGGACAGGCATAGATACTTCAACTCGGTGTAGTCCTCGAGGCCGTACTCGAACCTTCGCGGCCGATGCCGGACTGCTTGATGCCACCGAACGGCGCAACCTCGGTGGAGATGAGCCCCGTGTTGATGACGACCATGCCCTATTCCAGCGCCTCGGAGACACGGAAGATCCGGGATGCATCGCGGGTGTAGATGTAGGACGCGAGACCGAACTCGGTAGCGTTTGCGCGCTTGATGACCTCTTCTTCCGTATCAAATCGGAAGAGAGGCGCGACCGGCCCAAATGTCTCTTCGCGCGCGACCTTCATCTCCTGCGTTACATCGGTCAGGATCGTCGGCGTGAAGAACAGCCCACCTCTTTCGTGCGGTTCGCCGCCGGCGACGACTTGAGCACCCATTGCACATGCGTCGGCAATGTGCTCCTTCACTTGGCGGCGGCCTTCTCCTCGATGAGCGGTCCGATCGCCACGCCTTTCTCGAAGCCGTCGCCGACCTTGAGGCTCCTGACGCGCTTCGTCAACGCCGCCGCGGCGGCATCATTGATCCCGGACTGCACGTAGAGGCGGTTGGCGCACACACAGGTCTGCCCGGCATTGCGGAGTTTCGACAGGATCGCGCCTTCGACGGCAGCATCCAGGTCCGCGTCGTTGAAGACGATGAAAGGGGCGTTGCCGCCGAGTTCGAGGCCAAGGTTCTTGATCCGGCCGGAAGCCTGCCGCATCAGCGTGCGGCCAACCTGCATAGAGCCTGTGAACGTGATCTTGCGAACCTTGGTGTTCTCGCAGAACGCCTTGCCCACCATGACCGCGTCCTTCGAAGTGATCACCGAGAACAGTCCGCCCGGCAGTCCCGCGCGCTCGGCGAGCAGCGCCAGTGCCAGCGCCGAGAGCGGTGTCTGGGCGGCGGGCTTGGAGACGATGGCGCAGCCGCAGCAAGCGCTGGCGCCACCTTCCTCGCTAGCATCTCATCCGGGGAGTTCCACGGGGTGATCGCACCGACCACGCCGACCGGCTGGCGTATTACCATAATGCGCTTGTCGTCCTGATGTCCGGGAATGACGTCGCCGTAGGACGCTTGCTTCCTCGGCGAACCACTCGACGTAGGACGCGCCGTACAGGATCTCGCTGCGCGCTTCGGCGAACGGTTTGCCCATCTCGGCGGTGAGGACGGCCGCGAGATCGTTGGCATTCGCGACCATGAGGTCATGGAGGGCGCGCAGGACCCCAGCTCTCTCCTTGCCTGTGCGTCGGGTCCATTCCCGTTACGCGCGGTGCGCGGGGTCGATGGCCTGCTCCACCGTATCCCTTCCGACATCGGGGACCGACGAAACGACCGCGCCGGTCGAGGGGATTGGTCATGTCAAAGCGACGTCCGCCCGAAATCCATTCGCCGGCGACATAGGCGCGTTCGATCAGAAGAGAAGGAACGGCCAGTCCCTCCGGCATCATGGTAAGTACACCCATACCCAGAGCTCCACTTTCAAGTCTTGTAAGTATTCAGCCGCCAGGCGGATCAGATCATGAATGAGCCGCCGTTAACGTCGAGCGTGACACCCGTGAGGAAGGCAGCGTCTTCAGATGCCAGGTAGGCGACCGCAGCGGCGATGTCGTCACCGGTGCCCAGTCGGCCGACAGGAATGCTGGCGACGTAGGCCTGGTTAAGTTCGGCACCAGCCGCGGCAGCCATCGGAGTTTCGATGCGACCCGGCGCAATGGAATTCACCGTGATGTTCGCTGAGCCGACTTCAACCGCAAGGGTGCGGGCAAGGGCCATCATGCCGGCCTTTGACGCGGCATAGTGTGCTCCTGCAATCTCGGTTTTCGTTCGGCCGGCCACCGATGCGATGTTGATGATCCGGCCCCATTTCGCCGCCCGCATGTGGGGAAGACAAGCCCGGCAGCAGAGGAAGGCGCCTGTCAGATTTACTTCGAGAACCTGACGCCACTCCACGGCGAGCATCTCCTCAACCGTTGCCTTCCGTCCGCCGTGTTTCGGAGAGATTCCCGCGTTGTTGACCAGGATGTCGACCCGCCCGAATCGAGCCGATGTAGCCTGGACCATTCGCGTGACATCAGCGTCTGTGGACACATCAACGCGCACCGCCAAGGCCCGCCCAGTACAGTCCGAAGACAGGGTCGAAATGCTGGCGTTCAGGTCACTCTCGGAGAGGTCCGCCAGCACAACATTGGCGCCGGCGTTGAGAAACCGGGTGGCGATCGAAAGTCCGATGCCCCGCGCGGCGCCTGTCACCAGAGCCACCTTGCCGGCGAATGCGGTCGCGTGCGAAACCTGGTCCACGACCTACTTCTCCTACACTGTGGCGACGGGTGTCAGCGGCAAGCCGAACGAGCCGGGCAGGCGCAGAGGCGGAGCGGTAAGGAAAAACCGGCTAAGGTTATGATCTCTTAGCCACGCAGCCAAGTCCGATAGATACCAGAGCTCGTCAAGGCCAAGCTTGAATAGACAATGCTGGTGCAGCGGCAGGCCGGCGCAGTGGTCGCAGCCGTCCGGTACGCGATTCGGATACGCCTCCACCGCGAAGTTGTCGGCAACCAGCGCGGCGATACCGCAGTCGTCGATCCACCGGAGCAGCCTGTCGTCCCGCCCCTCTAGTACGGCGCAGGCATTGTGCAGAACACGCGGATCCGGGCTGCCGTCCATGTCGACAACAAGTTTGGCGAATCCGGTGTGAACGCACAGTATGTCGCCCGCCTCGACTTTAACGGACTGAGTCTGCATAGCACGCACTAGGGCATCGTAGCCGACCAGGGTTCGGTCCCGTCCATAGATCCTGCCTAGGTCAAGCAGCACGCCCCAACCTTGGACGCAGGTCTCGGCGAACTTGTCGATGCCTAATCGGCGCGCGCGAGCTCCGCCTTCGGCATCGGGTCCAAGAACATCCGTGCCGCCCCTGAAGCCATTATAATAGACGATCTCAGCGGTGCCGTCATCGTCGGTGTTGAAATGCTGCCCGATGTGGCTAAGGGCGTCCCACTGCGTCGAATATTGTGTGAATAGTGTCACGCTGTCATCGCAGGACGCGTCAATGTAATGAGTGTTCTCCAGATATAGGGGATAGTTCACCGCCGGCAGTCCCTGCTTGCGTATCGCCACATGACGACGCGGCGGCTTGCGGTTCGGATTGAGCGCAGTCCCGCCGGGGAGATCCAGTGGCAAGCTGAGGCAGAAAGCCCGGCCGGTCCTGATCTCGGCGGCCGCTTTCAGTCGGATGTCATCCGTGATCAGGTTGAGGCGCCCGACTTCGTCGTCGGCGCCGAACAGGCCCCGGTTTGCGCCTTCCGGCTTATTGTTCCATCGGTTGCCCACGTAACGCCATTCCGCTCAGTGATCCAGGGTCCCGGCAAACAGCGAAATCGGAGGATGCGCATCGGGATCCGTCATCACCTCGATGAGTGTCGGCCGCTCGGCGACGAGGGCTCGCTTGAGGACCTCCGGCAGAGCCGCAGCGTCCTCGACTCTTATCCCTTCGCAGCCACAGGCGCGCGCAATCGCCGCGTGATCAACCGCTGCAAAATGGCAGGCTGTGGTATAGGCCCCAAACTTCACGGTTTCTGCGTCCTTCTGGAAGCCGAGGATGCCGTTGTTCAGGACGACGACCGTCACCGGAATTCCCATGCGGACCATCGTCTCCAATTCGGCCCAGGAATGGGCAAAGCCGCCGTCCCCGACAAGCGCCACAACAGGTGCCGAAGGCCGCGCGACTTTTGCTCCAATGGCGAGCGGAAGGCCCCATCCGAGCCCGGCGAGCCCACGGGGTGTGAGGAAGCGCGTCCCTTCCCGTGGCGCTCGCAGATGACCGACGACCCACATCGATGAGTAGCTTGCATCAGCAGTGATGATCATCTCTGGCTGGAGCAGATTCTGCAGTTCCGCCATCACGCGTTCTGGCCTGATCCCTGCGGTTGCCTGCTTTAGAAGGGGTGCCCTGACCGTCTCGAACTGGCGCCAGGCATCGGCAATCCGCTCGGCCAGACCGGGGCGCGCCTGTGACCTTGCCTTGAGATCTTGGGTCTTGAGGGCCTGCGTGAGTGCTTTGAGGGTTTCTGCTGCATCCCCGACGAGGCGGACTGCCTCGTAGTTGCGCCCGATCTCCTGCGGGTCAAGGTCGATCTGGATGATCCTTGTACCCGGACGAATGAGGCGCCAGCTGTCGGTGCCGTTCTGGTTGTTTCGTGTTCCAACTTGCAGGATCAGGTCGGCATCCTCGACCAAGCTCCGCGTGAAGCGGCCAAGCGATGTTGGCCCTACGAGGGATCCGAGCACGCCGAATGAAAGGGGGTGGAATTCATTGACGGCACCCTTCCCCATGTTCGTCGTGAATACAGGGAGCGAGGCAAATTCCTGAAGGTTCGCCAGAGCCGATGGCGCGCCGGTGGAAAGGGCGCCCCCACCCGCCATGACCACCGGGCAATGGGCTTTCGCGATTAGGAAAGCCGCTTCGGCAATGCTGGCATCCGACGGCCGGGTCCGGTCGAGGGGCCAGGCGCTGAGGCATGCCTCGCGCTTGTGGGCGCTGGGCTGGGCTGTCTCGCGGAGCAGGTCAGCCGGCAGTAAAAGGACGGCAGGCCCCGGCCGGCCACTCGCCGCAGCCACGAACGCGGCGTCCACGTAGTCGTCAACCCGATCCGCGGTGCCAATACGGCGCGTCCACTTGGCGCAGGATGCGAAAAGCGCCAGGTGATCGAGTTCCTGAAAGGCATTCTTATCCACCTGCAGTCGCTCTACCTCCTGAATGAGAGCCACCACGGGGATGCTGGCCTTCAGGGCCTCGGCCAGCGGTGCAACGAGCAGTGCCGCTGCTGGACCGTTCTGGGCGGTGACCACCGCGACCTGTCCCGAGGCCCTCGCGAAACCATCGGCCATCGCACCACCCATATTCTCCTGGCGGTAGGCGATTTGACGGATTCCGATTTCCTCCGCAGCGAGGATCACGGCGGAAGGAAGGCTCTGACCGAATATGAACTTCACGCCGTGGCGCGACAACGCACGAGCGATTGTTACGGCAACGGTAGGTTCGATTTCTGTCATCGTGTTTCTTCCTATAGAGTTCTGAATGGTCAGGCGCAGAGTGACCGCGGCCCCAAGGCGCGTAACATGCCGTGCGGTTGACACGCTGGCACTGCCCGGGAGCCCTAACGAGTAGTGCGGATTCAGACCGCGGCGAGCATGCGGGCTGAGGCAGCTTGCATTCTGGATCTTGACCGCCACCAGATGAAGTACATGGCGACGAGCCAGAGCACGGGCAGAAGCATCAGCAGCGACGCCACCGCGGCGACGGTGGGGTCGATTTCATGCCGGATGTTTTCCCACATCTTTAAGGGAAGCGTGCGTATGGATAGACCGCTGACGAGCAAGGATATGACCACTTCGTCGAACGAATGGAGGAACGCAAAAACCGCCCCGCCGAGGATGCCTGGCCGGATCAAAGGCAGAGTCACCCTCATGAATGTCCGGAACGGCCCGGCCCGCATGCTCTTAGCGGCTTGCTCAAGACTAATGTCAAAGTTGGCCAGCGTTGCCGCGACGACAACTACGACATAGCTCATAGCGCCAATGCTGTGCGCCAAGACGATGCCTGTCTTCGATCCGACTAGGCCGAAGGATACCAGACCAAGGTAGGCTGCGATGCCGACCACGATCACCGGAAAGGTGATCGGTGCTAGGAGGACCAACGTGAGCACGTTGCGCAGCATTGGCGCGCTGCGACTGAGTCCATAGGCGGCCAGCGTGCCGAGTATGGTCGAGATTATGGTTACCGAGATTGCAATTTCGAAACTGCTCAGCGCGGCCCCGTTCCACGACGGATCGGCAAAAAACGAACGATACCATTGCACGGAAAAGCCGGATGGAGGGAATTCCAACTGCGTTCCGGCGCTAAAAGACACGATGATCACCACCACGCCCGGGAAGAGGAGAAAGAGTAGGGTGAATATGACTACCGTGATCCCTATGAACCTCCACACATGGGTGGCGTCGCCAGCGCGGTAAAGATGCATGTTCCAGCGACGCGCCCGCCGAAGCGTGCCGAGCTCAGTGAGATGTCGCACCAAGGCCCCCGCTGCGGGAAAACGGTTTCGCCGATCCGACGCAGCATTGCCTTTGGGGCCGGCCGGATTGAGTCTGAGGACGGCGAGCACCGTCATCGCGATCGCGAGGAGAATAAATGACGCTGCCCCTATCCGGCCGAGATTGAATGAGCTTTGCACCTCAGCCGCGATGAAAGTCGAGAGCATGGCATCGCGCAGGCCACCAAGGGCTGCGGGCGTGATGTAGAATCCGAGGCTCAGGATGAAGACGAGCAACGCACCACTGCGTAAGCCGGGCAGACTGAGCGGTAAGAACACGCGCCAGAAGGCCGAGAACGGACGCGCGCCCATGCTGCGCGCGGCTGCCACTTGCGACTTATCGATGCCGAGCATCACGCTCACTAGCGGCAGGATCATGATCGGCAACATGATGTGGACCATGCCGATATACATGGCCATACGGTTGTAAATCAGAGGCAGAGGACTGGTGATGACGCGCAGATCGAGCAGCAGGTTATTGATAAGGCCGCGGTCACCTAGGATCATGACCCAGGCGTAGGTTCGGGCCAGCGAACTCGTGAGATACGGGATCAGGACGAGGATGACCAAGACAGACCGGACCTGCTTCGAAGCAGCCGTGATCAGGTAGGCCGTCGGGTAGCCGATGATAGCGCAGATGACCGTGGCTACGATGCTTACCTCGATGGTCTGGATGAGGACGCGAACGTTCGCAGGATGCACGAAGAACGTCACGTAATTGACGAGGGAGAGCGCGGGGGCGTTGATGCTGTTTAAGAAGAGCTGGACGATCGGTATGGCAAAGACGAGTAGCAGGAGGCAGAGCGCCGGAAAGGTCAGCACAACAGAGGCCCGCGTAAGCTTTTGTAAAGTCAACATCTGCGAGTCCCCTGAGATCACGTCGTGACGAAGCGGATGTCCGATCTCAACCAGTCGAGCTGAATGGTGTCCCCGATCTGGAAGATCTGACGCCCCGCGGCGACGTGTTCGCGTATGACCACGTCGTTATCGCCGACAGCCACATGGTATCTTCGCAGCGGGCCGGCATAGATCATATCGGTCACGGTGCCGGCGACATGCTGGCGCTGATCGGCGTCGGCACTCTTCGTGGCGCCAGGGGCGGAGATCCGTATACGTTCCGGCCGGATCATCGCGACGGTGCCGTCCGGTTGCGGCGTATCCGACTCAACAGCGAATGACGGATCATCGAGGATGTTGGCGTCCCCAAGGAAATTCGCGACAAACCGGGAGACAGGACGGTCATATAGCGCCTCAGGCGTGTCAGTTTGCTCAATTCGTCCAGCGTTCATCACCACGATCCGATCGGAAAGCGTGAGCGCCTCCTCCTGGTCGTGTGTGACACACACCGTAGTGATTCCGAACTCTTTGTGAAGCCCCTTGATCTCACCCTGCATTTGCTCACGCAAGTTACGGTCTAGTGCTCCCAACGGCTCGTCTAGCAACAAGATTGGAGGGTCGGCTATGAGGGCCCGGGCGAGCGCCACGCGCTGCTGCTGCCCACCGCTGAGCTGTGATGGCATGCGGTCACCCAAGCCGTCCAAATGGACACGTGACAGGATGCGTTCGGCTCTCGCGGCCCGCTCAGCCGACCTGATGCCGCGCATCTCGAGCGGAAATTCAAGGTTGCGGCGAACGGTGAGGTGCGGGAAGAGCGCATAGCTTTGGAAGACGACGCCCTGATCGCGCCGATAGGAAGGTACCGAGGCGACGGACTTCCCAGCGATGCGGATATCACCTTCGGTAGGCGCCTCGAACCCCGCCAGCAGCATGAGTGTCGTCGTCTTGCCAGAACCGCTCGGACCAAGGATCGTGAGGAACTCGCCGCGCCCAACGGTCAACGACAGGCTCCTGACCGCAATGACCTGACCGTATAATTTGGTGACGTTCCGAAATTCGATTTGCTCGGAAAGAGCGAGTTTCTCCAATGGTCTATCCTTAGCTAGCGGATGCAGCGTTCTGACTGGTGCATTCATGTTCGTCACTCCAAGCCGAACGATGACGTGCTGGTTCGGTGCGGCACGTCATCGGTAAATGCCGTCGCAAAAGGCCGACAGGGGCTTAAAGCAGGATCCACTCGTTCCAGCGCTGGACCAGCTTTTCGGTGTTCGTGAGCCCGTCCGATCCCTTCTCGGCGTACCATTTCGAGTCGATTAGCACACTTGACCTCAGGTAGTCGGGGTGGCTGGCCAGCGAGCGCCCAATATCTTCCGGTAGAACCTTGAACGCGTTGAGGTTGCTCGGGCCGAACGGCATGAGTTGTGAAAATGCTGCCTGACGGTCGGCGCGCGCGGTAAATGCGACAAACTGTTGCGCAGCGTGCGCGTTAGGAGACCCCTTCACAATCTGCCAGTAGTCCCAAGTTATTTTCGCCTGGTTACGATTAATTTCAAGCGGTGCTCCCTGCTTGATCAACGTGCCGGCCCTACCATCATAGGCATTTACAAGATCTACTGCCTTGTCATGCATCATCTGCTGGATTTCGGACCCTGTTCCCCACCATTTGCGAATATCGGGCTTTATTCTGTCCAAACTTTTGAAAACACGATCTAGGTCCATAGGATATATATCCTTTGGATTTACGCCATCGGCGAGAAGGGCTTCCTCCCAAGGGCCTTCTGAACCATATTGGCCGCTGACAAGACTGCGGACACCCGGGAAACTGTTCACGTCCCAGAATTCCGCCCATGTGGTCGGCCGCAGCTTACCCGCTGGGAATTTTTCGGTATTGTAGACCATGACGAACGCATAAACTACGTTAGCTACGCCAAACGGCTGCTTTGCGAAGTCGGCGAGCCCGTCTAGGTCTTCATTCCTGTAAATAGAATAATCGATCGGCTCAAAAAGACCCTTTTGGGACAACTCGAACGAAGATCCCTGGTTAGCGGTGACAACATCGACGGTGACGTTATTCTGCGCAACCATCATCTCGATCGATGCCCGGTCGCCCTGATCGGTAATCGGGGTCATCTTAATGCCTGTTTCGGCTTCAAATGGTTTTACATAGGCCTCAATCATCGCCTTTCCGGTATCGCCACCGTAGACAAGGACGCGCAGTTCGCCAGGAGTCTGCGCCGATGCCTTGTTACTGGCAATGGAAGGAAGTGCGCCGGCAGCCAAGGCGGTTGATGCTGCCTGCAGGAAACGCCTGCGGTTAATGATAATAGAGAAGCTCATGGCCATTCCCCTTTTTTAATGTTGAGCATAATTGAATATGCAATTTTCGCCGACCCAGCGGACGGCCGCAATCGAGACTTCGCGAAGTGATCTACGTGGCGGTGCCGACGCGGTCCTGTCCTGCGCGTTTCACGGTCAACTGAAGCATCTCTCGCCGTTCAGCCCGGTTCACGAGCCGTAACCCGACAAGTCAGGCCGCCAGAATCTTCTCGACGAGGGTTACCCAATAGCCCACGCCATACGGGATCGCCTCGTCGTCGAAATCGTAAGCGGGATTGTGCAAGCCCGGCGTCGAGCCGTTCCCCAAGAGGATGATCGCGCCCGGCCGCGCTTCCAGCATGTAGGCAAAGTCTTCGGATCCCATCGAAGGCTTGACGTTGTCGTTTACGGCGTCATGGCCCACGAGGCCGCGGGCTGCGGTGATCGCGAAATGTGTTCCGGCCGTGTGATTGAATGTAAGGGGTTCGAGCCGCCGATGCCTGAACTCAATTTCCGCGCCCATCCCGTGGGCCACGCCCTCGGCGCATAACCTGATCTGCCGCTGCGCCAGATCGCGCACGGCGGAGGTCAGACTCCTGACAGTCCCACCCATTTCGACCTGGTCCGCGATGACGTTGTAGGCTTGGCTCGCCGTGAACTTCGTGACAGAAACGACGAGGGCGTCAGTGGGGTCGGTGTTGCGGGACACCACGGTCTGGAGGGCAACGATGATTTGTGCGGCGGTGACCACAGGGTCGACAGTCCTGTGGGGCGAAGCTGCATGCCCGCCCCTCCCCTTGACGATGATGTCAAACTCGTCAAGCGCCGCCATCATACCGCCCTCCCGGATGGCGAACTGGCCAATGTCAGTGCCGGGTGAGTTGTGCAGGCCGTAGACCTGGGAGATGTTGAAGCGCTCCATGATTCCTTCCTGGACCATCTTCAAAGCACCTCGTCCATCTTCCTCGGCGGGCTGGAAGATCAAAGCCGCTGAGCCTTTGAAGTTGCGCGTCGCGGCGAGGTGTTTTGCAGCCGCCAATAGCATCGCGGTGTGGCCGTCATGGCCGCACGCGTGCATCTTGCCGGGTATCCGCGAGGACCAGGCCTTGTTCGACGCTTCCAGGATCGGCAGGGCATCCATATCGGCGCGCAGTCCGATCGTCGGCCCCTCCCCGCCCTCACCCTGGATCAGGGCAACCACGCCGGTCTCGGCGATGCCCGTCTCGATGTGATTGATACCGAAGGAGGCCAGCTTCTCAGCAACGAACTTCGCCGTATTGTGCACCTCGTATCCCAGTTCCGGATTCTGGTGCAGGTAGCGGCGCCATTGCGTGGCTTCTTCCTGGAGATGTCGGAAAGTGTCGACGCTGTACATCTATTAGTTCCCAGCTTTTTCTGTCCTAGTGCCTTATTTAAGCGAGCATCATTCCGCAGCACGATTTCGTCAAATGCCTTTTGTGTATCATCGACATCTAGTAACGAGATGGACCCGAGGCTCGCTTTTCAGCACAGAGGTCGGTCCCGGCCAGCACATGCTAGGTCGCCGTGGGGCAAGTCGGTTACGGAACTGACCCTTGGATGTCTGCGTCCTCGCGCGTCGGCCCGGCCCACCGAATTAAGATCGTGAGGCCCTCTCTGACCAGATCATCCATGACAGCGTGGACCGCGGCCTCGGCGATGGCACTAGTCACGGGGCGGCGGAAGCTAGGATTTCCCTCCGACATCGAGCATAATCAGGCTGCGATCGAAAAAGGGTCCGGGAAGCAGCGTCATTGTCGCAAATCACAGCATCGATGATCGCCGTCAGGTGGCTAGGGCAATTGTTTGGTCGTGATCGATCTTGTTTCGTAGGCGACCGGGGTTGTCCCTCCGGAGATAATGAAGTCGGCCATGACCGGGTAATTTCAGCAGGGAGAAAGGGAGCGCGTTGAATGCATGTCCCCCTGCGGGCCTAGGCATGAAGAGGTCGTTGCCTTCGAGGCCGCCCAGTCCCGCTGACGCGTTGGCAAATTGGTCGTGGTTTAAGGCCGGGGCGAAGAACGTCGCCAATCGGCGAGGGACGCAAAAAGCCATTGTCGCGCTTGCCAGAAGACTGGCGGTGATCATGCCTCGCACGTGGCTGGACGCCACCGAACTTCGCTGGAAACGGCAAGACACCATGCTTGCGGCCACCTGACCCAATTGTATGGACCGGCTGCTGATCGCAAGTGAGGCGTGGAGGATAGCGGAAGTCGCTCATATGTATCCGGCCCTTTTGGTCGGCTCGCGTGTCATGGCCTTGATGGGGAATTCGCACGCACCGTTAATCTCATTAGCGGATAGGTTGCCAGGCAACCATTTGGGTCAAACAGATTCCGGGTGCGTTCATATTCGCTCCATGCTTCTCGCGCACTGGGGGGTGGCGGTTTAGATGGCCGTCACCTCGTTTCGGTGCTGCCGAATGTCCAGCCATTGCGCAGCACGGTATTGCCGTGCTGCCCGGCGCGAGAGCACTTCGCAACTCGCAGTTCGCAATCCTGGAGAACCGTGCCGACGAGATATCGCCGCGCATGAGCGATCCGATCGTTGGACTCTACGAGGACTGGCTGTGGCTCGACGAGCTCATCGAAACGGTCAGCCAGGAGATCGAGGAGATCAGCCAGAACGAGGCGAACTGCCGTCGCCTGATGAGCGTGCCGGCGTCGCGCCGATGATCTCCTGGTCGCGGCGATCGGCACAGCGAAGCCTTCGATCGCTGTCGGGACTTTGGCGCTTCAGCGATAGCCAGTGCCGTGGCGAGCTTGCTGCGATGAAGCCGCGGCGCGGCATTCTGCAGCCATGCGCCGAAGCTGGCCGCCTGGATTAACAGAATTCGCAGATAAGCGGCTTCCTGGTTTTGAGATGCGGCGGACAGTCGGCTTCCCTCCGGTACTGTATTGCCGTGGCACGAGGCCAAGCCATGCGCCTGTTCGATGAGGAAGGCACGGATCTGGAAATCGTCGCGGTGCGCCGCGAGACCAGCCGCGATCGCAGCCATCGGGCTCGTAGCTCCATCAAAGCCACGTCGCGCACGCGATGACCTGCCGGCCAACACGACCGGCCAGTCCCCCGCGGCACAGCCGAAGCCAAGTCAGGACGAGGAGATGGTCGCCAACCGATCGAACAATCGAATAGGACATGAAGCACTAACAAGCTTGACCGCAATCGCTCCAGAAGCCATCGCAACTAGTGTCACCTCAAATCCGCCAACTGGCGGACAGAAGTCCTTCGGAGGGAGTTCGCTACGGTCCACGTGCTGATCGCATCATTGAATCAGACGCCGAACAGATCTTTCCGCCATTCTTCTAATCCCAAGAGCCAATCCGGAGAGAAGCAAGACCCTCCGGAGGACATCAAAACGCCGGCGATTCGGACAACTTAGAAGCGCCTGACATCAACACGATCGAATAGATAGGCGACCGGACACGATTGCCCGTTCAGATTTCGAAGATCTTCCGCGGCGTGTTTGTGATTACCTCAGCGCCGGTGCCGGCGACCCGGAATGTCTCGCTGATCACGTAACCGAAGTCGTCCTCAATCCAGTTGCCCAGCATCAAATGAAAGGTCATGTTCGGCTTCAGCTCAGTCGTGTCGCCATCCCGGAGGCTTGCAGTCGGTTCGAGCCAGCCAATGCCGTGCGCGTAGCCGCAGCGCGTTTCCTTTTCGAAACCGTGTTTGCGGAGCGTCTTGTAGAACGCGTTGGCCACTTCGCTGCACGTTGATCCCGGCCGGACTGCGGCGAGTGCCGCCTCAAGGCCTTCGACCTGGGCCTCATGAATGCGGCGCAGGCGTTCGGACGGGGCGCCGATCGAGAAAGTACGCATGAGGCCCGCGGAATATCCATGGCGAGTGCCGCCGAGTTCGAGATTGATCTGGGACCCGTCGCGGAACACGTCCCCCGTCCACGGAATGTGACAGGTACCTATCCGAGGCGAGGCGCAGAGATAGAAGGCCTTCAGCGCCGTTCCCGGCTTTCCATTCGCTCCCCGGATTAACGCCGCCGCGATCTCTGCCGCCGCGTCGGCTTCCGCTACACCGGCACGTATGACTTCGCTGGCGCGCTTCATCGCGGCGTCGGAAATGGCGGCGGCTTCCCGCATGACTTCTATTTCGAGATCGGATTTGACTAGGCGGAGCCAGCTGACAAGCTT